>NZ_JBFAOJ010000002.1:0-221784 GCF_040675205.1 Streptosporangium sp. NPDC049644
ATCAGACGCCGTCGGCGTTTTATCAGTTGATGGCGGCGGAGCGGGATCTGGGTGGGGTGGATCTGTCGTTGCGGTATGTCATCTTCGGCGGGGAGGCGCTGGAGGGCGGCCGTATCGCCGAGTGGCATGGTCGTGGGATCTCCCTGGTGAACATGTATGGGATTACCGAGACGACGGTGCACGTCACTTATGCGCCGCTGAATGTGGACAGCGCGGCCGGATTGATCGGGGTGGGAATTCCGGATTTGCGGTTGTATGTGTTGGATGAGTTTTTGCGGCCGGTGCCGGTGGGTGTGGTGGGGGAGTTGTATGTGGCGGGTCCGGGGTTGGCGCGGGGTTATGTGGGCCGGGCGGGATTGACGGCGGAGCGGTTCGTGGCGTGTCCGTTCGATGGTTGTGGTGGGCGGATGTATCGGTCGGGGGATTTGGTGCGGTGGGGGCGGGGTGGGGGGTTGGAGTATGTGGGCCGGGTTGATCAGCAGGTGAAGGTGCGGGGTTTTCGGATCGAGTTGGGGGAGGTCGAGGCGGTGCTGGCGGCGCATCCGCTGGTGGCGGATGTGGCGGTGGTGGTGCGGGAGGATCGGCCGGGGGACCGGCGGCTGGTGGCGTACGTGGTGGCGGACGCGACGGACACGACGGTGGATCTGTCGGGTGGGTTGGATGTGGGGGGTTTGCGGCGGTTCGCGGGGGAGGTGTTGCCCGATTACATGGTGCCGTCGGCGGTGGTGGTGGTGGAGGTGTTGCCGTTGACGGGGAACGGGAAGCTGGATCGGGCGGCGTTGCCGGCGCCGTCGGTGTCGGGGTCCGGGGTGGGGGCCGGGGTGGTGTCGGGTGGGGTGTTGTCGGCGCGTGAGGAGGTGTTGTGCGCGCTGTTCGCGGAGGTGCTGGGGGTTGAGCGGGTGGGGGTGGACGAGGGGTTCTTCGATCTGGGTGGGGACAGCATCGTGGCGATTCGGTTGGTGGCTCGGGGGCGTGCGGCGGGGGTGGTGTTCTCGCCTCGGGATGTGTTCCGGTATCAGAGTGTGCGGGAGTTGGCCGCGGTCGCGGTCGAGGAGCGGCAGCGGCGGGGTGAGCCGGAGGAGGCGGGGGTGGGGTGGTTCCCCGCGACCCCGATCATGGCCTGGCTGAATGACCTGGCCGGGCCGATCGGTGACTTCAGCCAGACGGTCGTCCTGCAGGTTCCTCCCGGGTTGGGGTTGGATCGTCTGATCTGCGCGGTGCGGGTGGTGCTGGATCACCATGACGTGCTGCGGTTGCGGATGTCGGTGGACGGGGGGTATGAGGTCGCTCCGCGGGGGGCGGTGGTGGCCGAAGGGTGTGTGCGGCGGGTGGAGGTGTCGGGGGAGCCGGAGGATCTGGCCGTCGTGGTGGCCGAACAGGCGGCGCTCTCGCGGTCGGGGTTGGATCCGGTGGCCGGGCGGTTGGTCCGGGTGGCGTGGTTGGATGCCGGGCCGGAGGTGTCGGGCCGGTTGGTGGTGACGGTGCACCATCTGGCGGTGGACGGGGTGTCCTGGCGGATCCTGCTGCCGGACCTGTTCACCGCCTGGCACGCGGCCGGCCGGGAAGCGGCCCCGCTAGCGGCGGCTCACGAGGAGAACGTCCGCCAGACGGCCCCGCGAGAGGCGACCGCTCAAGAGGGAGCCGCGCTGGAAGCGGCCACTCAAGAAGCGGTCGGTCGGGGAACCGTCCCGGTGCTGGAGCCGGTGCCCACCTCCTTCCGTACCTGGGCACACCGCCTGCACGACGAGGCGGCCCGCAGGGTCGGCGAACTCGACCACTGGACCCGCACGCTCGGTGGCGGCACCGGGCGGCTGGACCCGTCCACGGACACCTTCGCCACCCAGCGCCACCTCACGCTCGAACTTCCCGCCGATGTCACCGTTCCGCTGCTCACCCGGCTCCCGGCGGCGTTCCGCGGCCGGGTCAACGACGTGCTGCTCGCCGGGCTCGCCCTGGCCGTGACCCGTTGCACCGGGCAGCGGGAGGTCCTGCTCGACCTGGAGGGACACGGCCGTGAGGAGATCTTCCCCGACGTCGACCTGTCCAGGACCGTGGGCTGGTTCACCACCATCCACCCCGTCAGGATCGACGCGGGTCCCGCCGACTGGACCGACCTTCCGGGGCCCACCGCCGCGCGGGCGATAAAACGGGTCAAGGAGCAGCTCCGTGCGACTCCCGGCGAAGGCATCGGTTACGGCCTGCTCCGCCACCTCAACCCCGTCACCGCGCGGGAGCTGGCCCGCTGTCCCGTACCGGAGCTGGCTTTCAACTACCTCGGCCGCGTCGAGGCCGCCACAGGTGCGGACTGGTCCCCGGCGCCTGAGTCGGAGGCGGTGGGCGGTGGGCACGCGGACGACCTCGCGCTCCCGCACGCGCTGGAGGTCAACGCCCTCACCAGGGACCTGCCGGACGGGCCGCGCCTCTCGGCGACCTGGTCGTGGGCCGGGCGCCTGTACGGCGAGGAGCAGGTCAGGGAGCTGGCCGAGGCGTGGTTCACCGCCCTCACCGGCCTGTCCCGACACACCGGAGACGGCCTGACCCCGTCGGACCTGCTGATTTCCATCAGCCAGGAAGAGATCGACGCGTTCGCGGCGGAACTCGACGCGGAGTGGAGCGCACGGTGAGCCAGCTTGAGGACATCCTGCCGTTGTCGCCGCTGCAACAGGGCCTGTTCTTCCACGCCGTGTTCGACGAGGCGGCGCCCGACGTCTACACCGCGCAGCTCGTGCTGGAGCTGGAGGGCGCCCTCGACGTCCCCGCGCTGCGGGACGCGGCCTGCCGGCTGGTGCACCGCCACGCCAACCTGCGGGCCTCGTTCCGGCAACGGGCGGGGGGCGATCCCGTGCAGCTGGTGCACCGGCGGGTGGAGGTGCCGTGGCGGGAGGTGGCGGGAACCGACGCCGAGACGGTGGCCGCCGAGGAGCGGGCCCGGCGGTTCGACCTGTCCAGGCCGCCGTTGATGCGGTTCGTGCTGGTACAGAGTGGCCCCCAGAGATACCGGCTGGTTTTCACCAACCATCACATCCTGCTGGACGGCTGGTCGACACCGCTGCTGGCGGCCGAGCTGTTCGCGCTGTACTCGGGCCGGGAGCCCGCCCCCGCGCCGCCGTACCGCAACCATCTGGCCTGGCTGGCACGCCAGGACCGGGCCGCCGCGCGGGAGGCGTGGTGCCGCGCCCTGGACGGGGTCGCCGGGCCGACCCTCGTAGCCCCGGACCTCGCCACCCGGACGCCGGTGAATCCCGGACGCGTCCGAGCCCGCCTCGACGAGGACCTCACCGGCCGCCTCACCTCCGTGCTGCGCGCCCGATCGCTCACCCTCAACACGGCGGTCCAGGGGGTCTGGGCGCTGCTACTGGCCCAGCTGACCGGCCGCGACGACGTCGTCTTCGGCGGTACGGTCTCCGGCCGCCCACCCGAGCTGCCCGGCGCCGAACGCATGATCGGGCTGTTCATCAACACCCTGCCGGTCCGGGTACGGCTGCACCCCGCCGAGACCCTGGCCGGGCTGCTCGAACGCCTCCAGGCGGAGCAGTCCGAGCTGTTCGCCCATCACCACCTCGGCCTGTCCGACATCCAGCGCGCCTGTGGGCTGGGGCGGCTCTTCGACACCATGACGGTCCTGGAGAACTACCCTCTCGACACCGCGACCCTGAACGACCGTTCCGCGGAAGCGGGCGTGGAGGCGGGACTGCGGCTCGCGGGTGCCTCGGGCAGCGACGCGACCCACTACCCGCTGGCCCTGGCGGTCGTCCCCGGTGAGCGCCTCTCCCTGCGGCTCGATCATCGCCCCGACGTCGTCCCGCACGCCGAGGCCGTCGGGCTCCTGGACAGGCTCGTCCTTCTTCTCGGGGCCGTCGCCGCCGACCCCGAGCTGCCGCTCGCCCGGCTCGACCCGCTCTCCGCCGACGAGCGCGTCCGGATCCTTGACGAGTGGAACGGCCCCGAATCCCCTCCCGTGCCCGAGGCCGCGGCGACGATCGCGAGTGTCTTCGCCGAGCGGGCGCGGCGGACGCCGGACGCCGAGGCCGTCGTCGGCGACGATTTCTCCCTCAGCTACGCCGAGCTGGACGGCCGGGCCAACCGGCTGGCTCACCGGCTGATCGGGCTGGGCGTCCGCCCTGAGACGCCGGTCGCGGTCCTGCTCGACAGGTCCGCCGACGTGGTCGTGACGACCCTGGCCATCGCCAAGGCGGGGGGAGCCTACGTCCCGATCCATCACGGCTACCCACCGGACCGGATGAGCTGGGTGATGGCCGACACCGGCGCTCCGGTACTGGTAACCGACCGCTCCCCCGGATTCGAGCACGCCGCCCAGGTGGTCCGGGTGGACGAGCCCGTCCCGGCCGATCCGGCACCGCCGGAGCCACGGGTCGAGGTTCACCCCGAGCATCTCGCGTACGTCATCTACACCTCGGGTTCGACGGGAACGCCGAAGGGGGTCGCGGTGCGGCAGCGCGACGTCGTGGCCCTGGCCGCGGATCACAGGTGGGAACGGCACCGGCGGGTGCTGATGCACTCGCCGCACGCCTTCGACGCCTCCACCTACGAGATCTGGGTGCCGCTGCTCCGCGGCGGCACCGTCGTCGTCGCGCCGCCGGGCGACCTCGGTCCCGACGCGTTCGCCGGTCTCGTCGCCAGGCACCGCCTGACCGCGCTGTTCATCACGACTGCACTGTTCAACCTGGTCGCGGAGGAGGCGCCGGGCACGTTCGCGCCGCTCGCCGAGGTCCTCACCGGCGGTGAGGCCGCCTCGGCCGCGGCCATGCGCCGGGTGCTGGCGGCCTGCCCGCGGACCCTGCTCGGCCATGTCTACGGACCCACCGAGACCACGACGTACGCCACCCACCACCCTGTCTCCGCTGTCTCCCGCGCCGGTACGCCGCCCATCGGGCGGGCCATGGACGGCATGCGCGCCTACGTGCTGGACGGCTTCCTGCGGCCGGTCCCGCCGGGGGCGCCGGGCGAGCTGTACCTGGCGGGCGCCGGGCTGGCCCGCGGTTATCTCGGCCGCCCGGCGCTGACCGCGGAACGGTTCGTCGCCTGCCCGTACGGCGGGCGGATGTACCGGACCGGGGACGTGGTCAGGTGGTCGGCGGACGGCGAGCTGGAGTACCTGACCCGTGCCGACCGCCAGGTCAAGCTCCGGGGATTCCGCATCGAGCCGGCGGAGATCGAGGCGGCCCTGGCCGGGCACCCGGATGTCGTCCAGGTGGCCGTGACCGTCCGTGACCGCCGCCTGCTCGCCTACGTGGTCGGCGCCGTGGCGGCCGAGGAACTGCGGCGGTTCGCCGGGCGGACGCTCCCCGAGTACATGGTGCCGTCGTCGGTGATCGGCCTGGACGCGCTGCCGCTCACTCCGAACGGGAAGGTGGACCGCGCCGCCCTGCCCTCGGAGTCCGCTCCCGCCGCGGGGCGCGACCCTCGCACCCCCGAGGAGGAGTCGCTCTGCCGGCTGTTCGCCCAGGTGCTCGGCCTGGAGCGGGTCGGCGCCGACGACGGGTTCTTCGACCTGGGGGGTGACAGCATCGGCGTGATCCGGCTGGTCTCCCTCGCGGCGCGGGAGGGGCTGGTGATCAGCCCGCGCGAGGTGTTCGCCCACCAGACGGCCGAGGCGCTCGCCCGCGCGCGGGGGAAGAGCGCGCGGGACCTGGGAGAGGGCGGGCTGGAGATGCTGCTCCCACTGCGTGCCTCGGGTTCCCGGCCGCCACTGTTCTGCGTGCACCCCGGTGCCGGGCTCGGCTGGCCGTATGCGGGACTGCTCCGCCATCTCGGCCCCGACCAGCCCCTTTACGCCTTCCAGGCCAGGGTGTTGGCCGAGCCCGACTACGTGGCCCCGTCGATCGAGGCGATGGCCCTGGACTACCTGGAGCGCCTGCTCCAGGTCCGGCCGCACGGGCCGTACCGGCTGGCGGGCTGGTCCATGGGCGGCCTGATCGCCCACGCCATGGCCGTGGAACTGCGCGAGCGGGGGGAGGAGGTCGCGCTGCTGGCGCTGCTCGACTCCTACCCGGGCCAGGAGATCAACCCGGACGAGCGCGATGTGCTAGTCGAGTTGCTCTCGGCCATCGACTACGACGGGCCGGGCGAGATCGGCGACGTCGTGGAGTTCCTGCGCGAGCGGGGCGGCCCGTACGCCACGCTGGACGAGCGGACGCTGACGGCGGTCTACCGGAACTACCGGAACGGTGTGAAGATTTCCGAGGAGTACGTACCGAGGATGTTCGAGGGGGATGTGCTCTTCGTGACCGCTGCACACGGCCACGAGGAGGGCGGTCCCACGGCTGCCGACTGGAAGCCGTACGTCACCGGTGCCATCCATGATCACCAGGTCGCCTGCGACCATGCGAACATGTTGAGTCCCGGGCCCGTCGCGGAGATCGCCGCCCTTCTCAGAGAGGACACAGAGTGAGCAGCAACCCGTTCGAGGACCCCGAGGGCGTCTATCTGGCGTTGATCAACGACGAGGGCCAGTACTCTCTCTGGCCCGCCTGGTCGGAGATCCCGGCGGGCTGGACCGTCGCCTTCGGCGAGGACTCCAGGCAGGCCTGCCTGGACCACATCGAGGCCAACTGGACCGACATGCGGCCCAACAGCCTGATCCGGGCACACGAGGGAAACGTATGACCTGGCTGCGCTGCGCCTCCCCCCGCCCGGGGGCGACCACGCGGCTGTTCTGCTTCACGCACGCGGGCGGGTCGGCCACCGCCTACCGGGACTGGCCCGCGCTGCTACCCGGCTCCGTCGAGCTCCACGCGACGCAGCTGCCAGGCAGGGCGGACCGGTTCGGAGAGCCGTCGCCGGAGGACATGGACACGCTGGCCGACCTGGTGACCGAGGCGATGTCGCCGCTGCTCGACCGGCGTTTCGCGCTGTTCGGGCACAGCATGGGAGCGACGCTCGCCTACGAGGTCACGCGCCGCCTGGAGGCCAGAGGACTCGCCCCGGCGCGGCTGCTGGTGTCCGGGGCGAGGGCACCGCACGAGTCCCGGGAGAGGCGCGCGATCTCGGAGTACGACGACGACCGCCTCGTCGCCGAGCTGGCCAAGCTCGGCGGTACCGAGGCGGAGATCCTCTCCCACCGGGCGATGCGCGAGATCGTCCTGCCCTACATCCGCGCCGACTTCCGGCTGGTCGAGGCCTACCGCCATCGCCCGGGGCCCCCGCTGTACACCCCGATCTCCGCCCTCGTCGGCGACGCGGACCCGGAGGTCACCCCGGCCCAGGCCAAGTCGTGGGAGGCCCGCACGATCTCCGACTTCTCTCTCACGGTCTTTCCCGGCGACCACTTCTACCTGCAGCCGCAGCGCGCGCCGGTGGTCGGGGAGATCACCCGGCTGCTCGCGGGCTGAGCGAGCCGATCAGAGGATGAGCGCGAAGCAGTCCGGCCGGTAGCCGCGGGGCATCGGCCCGGGAGTCTCCAGCGCCTTGTTGACATAGGAGAGCATCACCGGATCGAGCGCCTCCAGGTTGTGCCCGATGGCACCCTCGATGATCCCCTTGAGCGGGCAGTCGTCCTGGAGCATCCGGTTGGTCACCTGCTCGGGCGGCCCCTCGACGAAGGTCGAGGCGGCCTCCTGCTCGGCCTTCAGCCCGAGCGCGGTGTAGTCGACGCCGGGCTCGACCATGGAGGGGGTGTTGAGCTCCTTCATCAGGGCCGAGTCCGAGCGGAGCTCGTCGCAGACCGTCTCCCCGCCGCAGCTCCTGCGCAGCTCCCCGGTCAGCTCGTGGTGCGGCGCCCCCAGGGTGACCAGCTCGGACACCTTGCCCGACCCGCCCTCCGAGCGCAGGTACGCCCGGGGGACGATCCCCCCGAGGCTGTGCCCGACGATCGCCACCTTCTGGGCCCCGGTGGCCTGGAGCACCCCGTCCACGAAGTCGCCCAGCGTCCGGGCCGAGCGCCTGATCGAGTTGCTCCAGCCGTAGTCGAGGGCGAAGACGCAGTAGCCCTGTTTGCTCAGGTAGGGGGCCGCGACGGGCCAGGTCGCCGCGCCGGTGCTTCTCGCGCCGTGCACGAGCACCACCGGGTACGGCGCGTCCTCGCCGGGCCGGCAGTCGAAGTCGTTGGCCTTCGACAGTCCCGCCGAGGCCAGCCGTCTGGCCTCGGCGACCATGTCCGCCTTGGGCGGCGGGGACGCGGACCGCCCGCCGGTGAGCGTGCCGGCCGCGACGGTGAGCACCGCGAACCCCGTCACGACACACAGGACGATCACGATGATGTGGCCGAGACGGAACTGCCCCACTCGATCTCTCCTCAGAAAGAACGCCGGACAAGAGCCTTTCTCGCGACCCCGCCCCGGAGCTATGCCCTGCCCGCACCTGTTGCCGCCCCAAAGTTGGCACTCCGCGACAAGCGATTCCCCTGCCGATGCCACAGCGGGGGCGTCTACGCCCCGGAAGGCCACCCGGCTGGCGGATTGTGTCGAAGAGTTGGCCTTCCTTGGGCAGTGAGTGCCCATGAGGCGAGGCGCGGGGGCCGTTAGCGTCAGCCTGTGGGTGAACGAGTACTGATCGCGCTCGGTGGCAACGCGATGACGGGGCCCGACGGCGGGGCCTCACCCGGCGACCAGCGCCGCGCGGTCGAGCAGGCCGTCCGCCATGTCGCCGCGCTCGTCGCGGACGGCCACCGGGTGACCCTCACCCATGGCAACGGCCCCCAGGTCGGCAACCTGATCCTGAAGAACCAGCTCGCCGCGCACGTCGTGCCTCCGGTGCCGCTCGACTGGTGCGGGGCGCAGACGCAGGCCACCATAGGCACCCTCGTCCTCAACGCGCTCGACGGCCGCGCGGCCGTCGTGGTCACCCGCACGCTCGTCGACCCCGCCGACCCGGCCTTCCAGGACCCGGTCAAGCCGATCGGCCGCTACTTCAGCGAGGCGGAGGCCCGTCGATTCGAGGAGCTCGGACAGACCTGGCGCCGCTTCGACCGGGGCTGGCGCCGCGTGGTGGCCTCTCCCGAGCCACTGGAGATCCTCGACGCCCCCGCGATCGCCGCGCTGGTGGCCGCCGGCTTCACCGTCGTGGCCGCGGGTGGTGGCGGCGTGCCCGTGGCCCGCGACGCCGGAGGGCGGCTGGGCGGGGTCGAGGCCGTGATCGACAAGGATCTGGCGGCGGCGGTGCTCGCCCGGGACGTGCGGGCCACGGTCCTGGTCATCGCGACGGACGTCCCGGGGGCCGTCGTCGGGTTCGGCACGGCCCAGGCCAGGCCCCTGGGCGCGGTCACCGCGGCCGAGTTGCGCGTACTGCACGCCGCCGGGCACTTCGCCGGCGGCAGCATGGGGCCGAAGGTCGAGGCCGCGCTGCGCTTCGTCGAGCAGGGTGGCGACCGGTCGGTGATCACCTCCCTGGAGAACATCGGGGCGGCGCTCACCGGTGAGAGCGGCACCGTGGTGCGAAAGTGAACACGACGCGATTGAAAGGTGGCAGGGATGCCGGAACCCATTGAAGTGCGCAAGGTGCCCATCGAGAGCGTGACCGACGCCTCCGGGCTGGCCCGGCTCATCGACGACGGGGTGATCGAGGCGCACCGGGTGCTCGCGGTGATCGGCAAGACCGAGGGCAACGGCGGGGTGAACGACTACACCCGGATCCTGGCCGACAGGGCCTTTCGCGAGGTGCTGGAGGCCAAGGGACATCCTTCCCCCCAGAGTGTGCCGCTGGTGTGGTCGGGTGGCACCGACGGCGTGCTCAGCCCGCATGCCACGATCTTCGCCACCACGGCGAACGCCGAGCCGAGCGACGAGCCGCGGGTGAGCGTCGGCATCGCGATGAGCGATGTGATCCTGCCCGAGGACATCGGCCGGCCCGCGATGGTGGAGAAGGTCGCCGCCGGAGTGCGTGAGGCCATGAAGCTGGCCGGGATCGACGACCCCGCCGACGTCCACTACGTCCAGACCAAGACCCCGTTGCTCACCCTGTCCACGATCAACGACGCCAAGTCGCGCGGCAAGGACGTGGTGATCGAGGACACCGGACCGTCGATGGACATCTCCAACTCCACCACCGCGCTCGGTATCGCCGTCGCGCTCGGCGAGATCGAGATGCCCGCCGCCGACCAGATCCACCGCGACCTGTCGCTCTACTCCTCCGTCGCGTCCTGCTCCTCCGGCGTCGAACTGGACCGGGCCCAGATCGTGGTCGTCGGCAACGTACGTGGCATCGGCGGCCGCTACCGGATCGGCCACTCGGTCATGCGGGACGCGCTGGACGCCGACGGCATCTGGGAGGCCATCCGCTCCAGCGGCATCGAGCTGCCCGACCGCCCCCATCCCTCCGACCTGGGCGGCCGGCTGGTCAACGTCTTCATGAAGTGCGAGGCCGACCCGTCGGGCAGCGTGCGAGGCCGCCGCAACATCATGCTCGACGACTCCGACGTGCACTGGCACCGCCAGATCAAGGCCACCGTGGGCGGCGTCGCGGCCAGCGTCACCGGCGACCCGGCCGTGTTCGTCTCGGTCGCCGCGGTCCACCAGGGCCCGAGCGGCGGCGGCCCGGTGGCCGCCATCGCCGACCTCGGCTGACGGGGACGCGCTCGGGCGGGGGCGGAAATCCTCCCCGAGCGCCACCGCGGGTAGGCTCCCGGTTCGTGCCGAGTATTCCGCAGCCCCTGGTCCCCGGCGACGACGGCGCCGCCGACGCCGCCGTGACATCCGCGCTCGCCGCCTTCACCGCGGGGGAGGCGGAGGCCGGTGCGGTCGTCGCCGCGCTGAGCGGGACACGGCTGCTCGTGCCCGTGGTCGCCCTGCTGAAGGAGTCGGAGATCGGCGAGCACGGGTTGCGGCAGGAGAAGGAGAGCGAGATGGCTCTGCCGAAGCTCGTCGGCGCGGACGGGCGCGAGGCGGTGCTCTCCTTCACCGGGATGGAGCCGCTGCGGCGGTGGCGCCGGGACGCCAGGCCCATCCAGGCCACGATCCTCCAGGTCTGCCAGGCGGCGGTGCACGAGAACACCGCCGCGGTGGTGATCGACGTCGCGGGCCCGGTGCCCTTCGTGATCGAGGGTGCCCTGCTGCGGGCACTCGCCGCGGTCAAGTCGGGCACCCTTGACGAGCTGGGCCCCGAGGTCACAGTGGCACGGATGGAAGAGATCGCCGAGCCTCCCAGACGTCGGCGGTTCGGTTGGCCACCGCGTGGACGAGGTTGATCGTCAGAATCGCCGGGGCGATCACGGCGACGAACCCGCCGAAGTCGCGTTCGAAGACCAGGGCGAGGATCACGGCGGTCACGCCGTTCTGCTGGGCAAGCCCCAGATGTACCCGGTCGATCAGCGGCAGGCCGTGGGTGAGCACCAGCGCGGCGACCATCTGCGCGGCGTACGCGGCCAGCCCGAGCAGCACACCCATGCCCATGTTCGTCCCGCCGACGAGCAGCAGGCCCATCAGGAACGCGGACAGCGCGAACGCCGCGCTCACCGCCCGCCCCAGCCAGCGCGCGTCGGGCATGCGCAGGTAGAGCCCGGCGGTCGCCAGGCCGAGCATGAGGGAGCTCCACGCGGCCGACACGACGGCCCCGACCGCCGTCAGGTAGGTCAGCACCGGCGGAGCGTTCCTGACCAGCCGCCAGAGCAGGTAGACCCCGGCCGCGAACAGCACGTTCAACCCCAGGTCGGCGAAGTACGAGGCCGACAGGCCGCCCCCTCCCGAGCCGCTGACCAGCGCCGCCGCGTAGACGGCCAGGATGATCGTCACCGGGTCGTCGAAGGAGGACCACGCCCCGAGGATCGTCTTCGCCTGGCTTGAGAGCCGGCTGTTCCGCATCACCCCGGCGACCGAGAGCGGGTCGATCTGGGCGACCACCACCGCCATGATCAGCGCCCGGGGGTCGCCCGAGACGAGGTAGACGACACCGGCGATGAACGCCGTCTTGAGCAGCACCCCGACGGTGACCGCGAGCACGATCAGCCGGGAGTGCTCCCTGGCCTCGGCGCGGTCGATCCCGTGCGTGCTGCCGTACAGGCCGATCGCCAGCAGCAGGCTGCTGAACAGCACGTACGCGCTTGAGTGTGCCAGATCACGCAGGCCGCCCAGGTCGGCGGCCAGCCAGCCGAGACCGACGGCGACGATCAAGAGCCCGATTCGGGCCACCGCTCACTCCCTGGGATGGGTCGCAGGTGCCCCTGAGGTTTCGCGGGGCGTTGTCGCTGGTTGATCGGCGGAAGGGTGAAGTGCCCGCGGATCATGTCCACGAGCTTGGCCATCTTGTCGTCGGCGATGTCGACCTTGCGCTGGTCCAGCGTCACCCCGATCAGGTAACGGGTCTCGTCGATCCAGTAGAAGAACATGGCCCCGCGCTCCACGTCGAGGACCGTGCGGATCAGAACGCCGCCCTCCAGCCGGCGCAGCTGCTGGTTGAGCCGCTGGGTGAGCCAGTTGAGCTGGTTGCCCGCCTTGAGATAGATCCTTCGGCGCTCCTCCGGGTCGGTGTCGTGGAAGAAGTGGGCCAGGTCCGCGTCGTCGAGCACGTCGGTGTAGAAGCAGCACCGCTGGTCGCCGAAGTAGGCCACGAAGTGCAGGTCCTCCTGGTCGACCATGGCGACGCAGCTGGTCAGCGCCTTCTCCACCGAGGGGCCGACGTCCGGCAGGGTACGGATCAGGATCTCCGACTCGCCGATCACCCTGCGCTTGGTGGCGGTGGGCAGCGGGCCCATCCCGGCCTCCAGGTACGGCAGGTAGAGGCCCCGGCGATACTGGACGAGCAGGTAGACGCCGGTGGCGACGGCGAACGCGCTCACCCCCGTGGTGATCAGGCCGTGCAGCTCGCCGGGCAGCCCGCCCTGCCAGAGCACGGGGCCGAACGCCGCCACGAACCCCAGCACCACCTCGACAGCCGCGGTGCCCGTCAGCGCGATCACCATCAGCACCGGCAGCCGTGCCCTGATCCGGCCGAGCACGGTGGAGATGAGGGCGAGCATCACGATCACCAGGACCACGGTGGCCGCGCGGGCCACGTCGTACTCCTCGCCCTCGATGTACCAGGCGAGCAGTTCGAGCAGCACCGGAAGGAGGACGAACGACGCGATGACCGCGGGCAGCTTGCTGAAGCGATCCGTGTCCACGCGCACCGTCCCTCCGGGTATAGGGATCGGATACAGCCTCTGTGATCATCGTGAGCCCCGTCAATGACCTTCGAGGTCACTTCGAGCCTTCGAATCCCCGGCGGGGCCGGGGTTCGCGGATTATGGTCGCTCCGTGAGCGAGTACGCCGACCGGGCACACCGGCCCCCCAGCCGTCTCCGGGTCTTCGGGGCGGTGGTGGTCTCGTGAGCCTCGTGGCGGCGCCGCTCCTCCCGGTCCTGGTGGCGGCCACGTCGGGTGCGGTGATCGGGCTGTGGACGCGGCGGGTGGTGGCCCGCCACTCGGTGCCCGACGGGGAGCGGCCCGGGCGGCCCCGGCCGGTGGCGGGGGCCGTGGAGGTGACCACCGCGGTGGTGCTGGCCGCTCTCGCACTGCGGGCACTGTGGCCCGGCACACCCGCGGGGACGGCGAGTACCGCGGTCGGCAGGGCGGGGGAACTGCTCGCCTTCGGGGGACTGGCGGTGGTCGCCGTCGCCCTGTCCTTCGTCGACGTCGCCGTCCACCGGCTGCCCGACCGGCTCACCCTGGCCGCCTACCTGGGAACCGCCGTACCGCTCGCCGCGTCGGCCCTCGTCGACGGCCGCCTCGGCGACCTGCTCGGCGCGGGTCTGGGCGGCCTCGCCCTGGCGGGCTTCTACCTGGTGCTGCTCCTGATCAATCCGGCGGGAATGGGGCTGGGCGACGTCAAGTTCGCGGCGAGCCTGGGCACCGCCCTCGGCTGGCTGGGCTGGGACACCCTGGTCACCGGGGCCTTCCTCGGCCTGGTGGCCGGGGGCGTCTACGGGGCCGCCCTGATGGTCCTGCGCCGCGCGGGCCGCAAGAGCGAGATCCCCTTCGGTCCCTTCATGGCCGTCGGCGCCCTCGCCGCGGTCCTCACCGCGCTCTGACCGCCGGCGGATGTCTCACTGGGTGAACCGGGGCCATTCCAGTGAGCGACACATGGAAGACTTGTCAGCATGTTGCGTTGGCTGACCGCCGGAGAGTCTCACGGCCCCGAACTCGTCGCGATCCTGGAAGGCCTGCCCGCAGGGGTGGAGGTGACCACCGCCCAGCTGGACGAGGCGCTGCGCCGTCGCCGCCTCGGTTACGGCCGCGGGGCACGGATGAAGTTCGAGCAGGACGTCGTCACCATCGTGGGCGGGGTCCGTCACGGCCGCACGCTCGGCAGTCCCGTCGCCATCCGGGTGGGCAACACCGAGTGGCCCAAGTGGGAGACGGTCATGGCGGCCGACCCCGTCGACCCGGCCGTGCTGGAGGGGCAGGCGCGCAACGCGCCGCGCTCCCGCCCCCGTCCGGGCCACGCCGACCTCGCGGGCATGCAGAAGTACGGCTTCGACGACGCCCGCCCGGTACTCGACCGGGCCAGCGCCCGCGAGACCGCGGCCCGTGTCGCGCTAGGCCAGGTGGCGCGGAGCTTCCTCAAGCAGGCCCTCGGCGTCGACATCGTCAGCCACGTCGTCTCGATCGGCGGGGCGGCGACCACCCCCGGCGTCATCCCCGGCCCCGACGACCTGGCGGCGATCGACGCCGACCCGGTGCGCTGCGCCGATCCGGAGGGCAGCGCGGCGATGGTCGCCGAGATCGACAAGGCGCACAAGGACGGCGACACCCTCGGCGGCGTCGTCGAGGTGGTCGCCTACGGTCTGCCGCCGGGCCTGGGCAGCTACACCCACTGGGACCGCCGCCTCGACGCCCGCCTCGCGGCCGGCCTGATGGGCATCCAGGCGATCAAGGGTGTCGCCGTCGGCGACGGCTTCGAGACCGCCCGCCGCCCCGGCTCCCTGGCCCACGACGAGATCGAGAACACCTCCGGCGGCATCCGCCGGATCACCAACCGGGCCGGTGGCGTCGAGGGCGGCATGACCAACGGCGAGCCGCTGCGCGTCAGCGCGGCGATGAAGCCGATCTCCACGGTCCCCAGGGCGCTGGCTACCGTCGACGTGCTGACCGGCGAGGCGGCCAAGGCCCACCACGAGCGCTCGGACGTGTGCGCGGTCCCGGCCGCCGCGATCGTCGCGGAGGCCATGGTGGCGCTGATCCTGGCCGACGCCGCGATCGAGAAGTTCGGCGGAGACTCCGTCGAGGAGGTCACTCGTAACCTGTCCGGCTACCTCTCCTCGTTGGTGATCAAGTGAGCGGGCGCCAGGCCGGCGAGCCGCGGTCCAAGGAGGGCAGATGAGTCCCCGTGCAGTGTTGATCGGCCCTCCGGGGTCGGGCAAGTCGACCATCGGACAGCTCCTGGCCGACCGGCTCGGGGTCGCCTTCCGCGACACCGACACCGACGTCGAGCGCACGGCGGGCAAGCCGGTGAGCGACATCTTCATCGAGGACGGCGAGGAGATCTTCCGCGAGCTGGAGGCCGACGCCGTACGGCGGGCGCTGGCCGAGCACGACGGCGTGCTCTCCCTCGGCGGCGGCGCGATCCTCGCCGAGGCCACCTGCGAGCTGCTGGCCGAGCATCCGGTGGTCTACCTGGAGGTCGGTCTCGCCAACGCCGTCCAGCGGGTGGGCCTGGCCTCGGCGCGGCCGTTGCTCGTGCTGAACCCGCGCAGCCGGCTGAAGAAGCTGATGGACGCCCGCCGCCCCATCTACGAGAAGCTGGCCAGGATCGTCGTGGTGACCGACGAGCGAGAGCCCGGCCAGATCGTCGACGAGATCGTGAGAGGCCTGGAACCGTGACGATCTCCAGGATCAAGGTCGCCGGCGAGAGCCCGTACGACGTGGTGGTCGGCACCGGGGTGCTCGGTGAGCTGCCCGGCCTGCTCGGACCGAAGGTCCGCACCGTCGCGGTGATCCACCCCGAGAGCCTGCCGGAGATCGCCCGCCCGGTCTGCGGCGCGATCGAGGCGGCCGGGTACGAGGTGGTCCCGCTGCCGGTGCCCGACGCCGAGCGCGCCAAGACCGTCGAGGTGGTCGCGGAGCTCTGGTCGGCCTTCGGCCGCGCGGGCGTCACCCGGTCCGACGCCGTGGTCGGCGTCGGCGGAGGGGCGACCACCGACCTGGCGGGGTTCGCCGCCGCCACCTGGCTGCGCGGTGTCAAGGTGGTGCAGGTGCCGACGACACTGCTCGGCATGGTCGACGCGGCCGTGGGCGGCAAGACCGGCATCAACACCCCCGAGGGCAAGAACCTGGTCGGGTCCTTCCATCCGCCGGCGGGGGTCCTGTGTGACCTGGCCACCCTGGTCTCGGTGCCCCGTGACGACTATGTGGGCGGCCTCGCGGAGATCATCAAGGGGGGTTTCATCGCGGACCCGAAGATCCTCTCCCTCATCGAGGACGACCCCGAGGGGGCCAGGCTCCCCGAGGGGCGGCACACCCGCGAGCTGATCGAGCGCAAGATCCAGATCAAGGCCGACGTCGTCGGCGCCGACCTGCGCGAGGGCGGCCTGCGGGAGATCCTCAACTACGGCCACACCCTGGCACACGCCATCGAGCGCGTCGAGCGGTACCGGATGCGCCACGGCGAGGCCGTCGCGATCGGCATGGTCTACGCGGCCGAGCTGTCCCATCTGGACGGCAGGATCGGCACCGACCTCGTGGAGCGGACCAGGTCCATTCTGACCTCGGTCGGGCTGCCCACCGCCTACCGCCGCGAGGCCTGGCCCGAGCTCCGCGACCACATGCGCCTCGACAAGAAGAGCCGCGGCGCCATGCTGCGCTTCGTCCTCCTGGACGACCTGGCGAAGGTGTCCCCGCTGTCCGATCCCTCGGAGGAGCTTCTCGAAGCCGCCTACCGGAAGATCGCCCGGTAAGCCTCACGGCGCCGGCGGGCGCGGCGCCCCGGGGTGTGGGGTCGCCGCGGGCGGGAGACGCCGGTCGTGCGCCAGGCGCGTGGCACGCCGCCGCCGAGCGCACCTCCCGAACCCGGGCGACCCGGAACCTCCAGCGGGAGGCGGCCCCTGACGATCCCGGTGCCGGGGTCGCCGGGGGCCGAGGCGGTTTTCAGGAGGCGCTGAGGCGCTTGAGGGCGCTGCGGACCTTCGCCGGGTCGTTCGTGGGCCAGAAGGGCGGCAGGGAGTCGCGCAGGAACCCGGCGTAGCGGGCCGTCGCCAGCCGGGGGTCCAGCACCGCGACCACGCCCTTGTCGTGCTGGCTGCGGAGCAGGCGGCCCGCCCCCTGTGCGAGGAGCAGCGCGGCGTGGGTGGCGGCGACCGACATGAACCCGTTGCCGCCCTTGGCGGCCACATGGCGCTGGCGGGCGGAGCTGAGCGGGTCGTCCGGGCGGGGGAAGGGGATGCGGTCGATAATGACCAGGCGCAGCGAGGGGCCGGGGACGTCGACGCCCTGCCAGAGGGAGAGCGTGCCGAACAGGCAGGTCGGCTCGTCCTCGGCGAACTGCTTGACCAGCAGCATCGTGGAGTCGTCGCCCTGGCAGAGCAGCGGCACGCTCAGCCGGTCGCGCAGGGCCTCGGTGGCCGCCTTGGCGGCCCGCATCGAGGAGAACAGGCCGAGGGTGCGGCCCCCGGCGGCCTCGATCAGCTCGGTGATCTCGTCGATGTAGGCCTCGGGCAGGCCGTCACGCCCCGGCTGGGGCAGGTGCTTGGCGACGTAGAGGATGCCGCTGCGGGGGTGGTCGAAGGGAGAGCCGACGTCGATGCCGTTCCAACCGGCCCGGCTCTTGCCGGCCTTCTTCCCGGACCTGGGGTCGGCGCGCTCCTCGCCCGTCCCCTCCGCCTCCTTCCTGCCGCCCTCGGCGCCAAGGCCCCACTGGCGGGCCAGACCGTCGAAGGCGCCGCCCAGGGCGAGCGTGGCCGAGGTCAGGATGACCGTACGGTCACCGAAGAGCCTGTCGCGGAGCATGCCCGCCACGGTCAGCGGCGCCACCCGCAGCAGGGGAGGCCGCCGGTCGGTGCCCGCCTCCAGCCAGACCACCTCGGCCCGGTCGACCTCCTCGGCGTGGCCGAAGGCGTCGAGCATGCGCTGCGCGGTGTCGTGCACCTCGTCCAGGGAGGTGAAGGCCGCCTTGCGCAGTCCCGCGCCCTCCGGGTCGTCCTTGTCGCCGGTGCGCGGGCCAAGGGCGGTGATGCACGCCCACGCCGAGTCGCGGATCAGGGCGAGCGTCAGCCCGAGCACGTCGGGAAGCTCGTCGAGGCGCCCGGCGGGGGCGGCGGCGAGGAGGGCCTTGAGATCCTCTCCGGCCTCCATGAGCCGGTCGGCCAGGTGCTGCTCGATGAGCTTGCCGACCCGCCGCACGGTCACCGCGACCATGGTCTCCGACAGCTCGCCGCTGACCACCGAGGTGACGCGGTCGACCAGCTCGTGGGCCTCGTCGACCACGACCACCTCGTGCTCGGGCAGGAGCGGGAAGTCCTCCATCGCGTCGATGGCGAGCAGCGCGTGGTTGGTCACGACCACGTCGGACTCGCCGGCGCGGGCGCGGGCCAGTTCGGCGAAGCACTCCATGCCACTCGGGCAGCGCGTGGCTCCCAGACACTCCCTGGCGCTGACCGAGAACTGGCGCCAGGCCTGCTCGTTGACGCCGGGGACCAGCTCGTCGCGGTCACCGGTCTCGGTCTCGTTCGCCCACTCCTGGATGCGCTGGACCATCCGGCCCGTCGCGTTGACCTCCCGGGGGTCGAAGAGCTGGTCCTGCTCCTCGTCGGGCCACCCCGCGCTCGCCTTGTAGCGGCACAGGTAGTTGCGGCGGCCCTTGAGGATCGCGAACGTGGGCTCGTGCGGCAGCTGCGGGGCGAGGGCCTTGGCGAGGCGGGGCAGGTCGCGGTCGACGAGCTGGCGCTGGAGCGCGATGGTGGCGGTGGAGACGACCACGGCTCCCTTGGAGGTCATCGCGTGCCTGATCGAGGGGATCAGGTAGGCCAGTGACTTGCCGGTGCCGGTGCCCGCCTGGACGGCCAGGTGGTCGCCCGACTCGATCGCGTGCTGCACCGCCCTCACCATGGTGATCTGTCCGGGGCGTTCGACCCCGCCCACCGCCTCGACGGCGGTGCTCAGCAGATCCTCAACCGGGGGGATATCCACCTTTGAGGAGACGTCTTCGGGAGCGGTGATGGAGTCGGTCGGCACGACAGCCAACCGTACCGGCTCGCCCCGACAAGCGTGGCGGCTCCGGCGGGGGCGGTGCGCCCCCGCCTTCCTCGCCGACTCCGGAAGACCGGCACCTCCGGTTGGTGATCCACGTATCGCGGGTCCTGTTCCCGGTTCGGAAAGACGACCCGCCGGATCATCACCGGACCTCTCCGGATCTCCTCCGGGGTGCTCCCGCGCGCAGGGTCCCGTCGTTCACGGCGGGGAGGAAACGCGGAAAACGGTGCCGTCCGGTGGCGGTGAGTGACAGACTCGGTGCGTGCCGGTGACGGAAATGCTCAAACTCGCGCCCTCGCCCGAGCGGAGGCAGAGGCAGTGTGCGGACCTGCGCTCGCGGGGTTCTCATCGACCGCGGATGTTCGTGACGTACAAAGCGATTTCGGCCGGGGTGGTCGTGCGGCCGGTGGATCCGCGCGGCACCTTCCGCACCCGGCCATATCGACACACGGAATCGTTCTACCCGGGATGACTTTCGCGGTGTTTCGTGCGGGCTCGCCGGCCCGGCGGATTACTTCGCGGCGATCGATATCGTCCGCCGGCGACGCGGCCTGAGCCGTCGAATCCATCGACGGAGAGGAGTGGCCGGCTCGGCCCCAGGACCGGGAGGCTGACCTGGGCGTATGGCCTTTCCCTTGTGAGGGTCAAGCCTGGGAGGACATCTGGGCCCTGGGGCGGGTTCCCCTGCTCTTGAGCTTACGCTCGGATATAGTCCCCTTTAGGTGTTCCAATGCGTACCCTTTGCTCGTTAGGCGGTGACCGAGAGTGATGGTCGGCGTGACGGTGTCCGCCGCGATTGCACCGCGATTGCACCGCGTGAGGTGCGATTGCCCTGCAAAGTCCCTGCTCGAACTGGATGTTTGGGGCGTTTGAGTACATTATGTCCTCCATGTCGGAAGTTGTCCCGTTGCCGTCGTTCGGCGAGGTGTTCTTTGACGAGCGTGGCCAGGAGCGGGTGCTCCGGGTCACCTGGCACGAAGGCACGCTGGTGCTGAGCCTGTGGCGCGGCGAGATGTGCACCGCGAGTTTCCGCATGCCCATGAACGACGTGGGGCGGCTGGTCGACACCCTTGACGAGGGCTTCGTCCAAGCCGGTGGGCAGTACCCCGACGAGGTGGGCGAGCCCGTTCACCCCGAGCAGCGCCCTCCTGCCGAGCAGCAGGTCCACAGTGAGTATCCCGGCACCGGTCAGTACGCCAGACCGCGGCCCGAGGACTACGCCCAGCCCCAGCAGTATCCCGACCCGCCCGGTCACGTCCCCGTGCCGGACGAGCCCCGCCAGGTCCCCGCGCTCGGGCCGAACGACGTGCTCGTCGCGCGGGGAGTGGTGCCGCCGCCGGATCGGCCCGACTGGTCGCAGGATCGGATGGCGCCGGGGCACGGCTCCTCCGACGCCGTGCCGCGCGAGAACATGATCGTGAACGACGCCCTGCCCTACGGGCAGCCGCAGTCCTTCGATCCGCTCGGTACGGGCCCGGTGTCCGGTGAGGCCGCCTACCAGATGCCGGGCGGCTACCCGCCCGCGCAGCAGCCCGCTCCGTACGGCGCCCAGCAGCCGGACCCCTACGGCGCGCCCGCGCAGCAGCCCGCCGACCGGTTCGGCGCCCAGCAGTCCGATCCGTACGGCGTGCCGCCCCAGCAACGGCCCGTCGACCCGTTCGCGCCGCACGCAGACCAGTTCCCCAACCCCGCCCGCCGGCCGGACCCCGACCAGTACGGGCAGGGGAACTCGACGGACCCCTTCGGGTTCGCCGCCCAGCAGCAGGCCGGGGGCCACGGGATCCAGCAGCCCGACCCGTACGGTTACCCGGCTCCCGCGCAGCCGGATCCCTACGCGTTCGGCACCGCGCAGCCGCACCAGGCCGGTCATCCCGCCGACCTCAGAGACCTGTACGGCTCGCCGCCCGCCTACCCGCAGCAGGACGTCGATCCGTCCGACCCGCTGGGCCTGGGAGGCCAGTCGGCGCCCGACCAGAGGCTGCCGCGCCCCTACCTCCAGGACCCGCCGCACTCCACGGGCGAGAGGCTCCGCCCTGAGCAGGGCTACGACGACCGGTACGACCGCCGCCATGACGAGCACCGGTACGACGACAGGCGCCGCGAGGGACGGCGCCGCGACGACCGGGACGAACGCCGGGAGTGGTGACCCTCCAGGGGGCGTGAGTTCCCCGGAGGCGGGTTCCGTCGTGTCCCGGGTACGAGATCCGTATCCGGGAGTAGCGTCGTTCTGTCCGCCGAATGTGAGATCCGGCGCCGTGTGACGGTGTCCGCCGTCCCGGCCGGTTCACGAGGTGCGCGGAGGCACGGAAGCCGATCGATCCCTATCGGGCGGGGTGGCGTGGACCAGTCGACCGTGGTGCAGACACTGGCCGTGTCGGTCCTCGGCATCGCGGTGGCCGCGGTCGCCAGGCGCAGGGGGTGGCCGGCGCCGCTGCTACTGGTGCTCGTGGGCCTGGTGCTGTCGCCCGTCTTCCCCGAGTACGAGCTCGACCCCGACCTGGTCCTGCTGGTCTTCCTGCCCCCGCTGCTCTACTCGGCGGCGGTCGACAGCTCCTACCTGAGGCTCAAGGACTTCCGCAGGCCGATCGGGCTGCTCTCGATCGGCCTGGTGCTGTTCACCACGCTGGTCATCGGGTGGATCACCCATCTGCTCCTGCCCGAGCTGCCGCCGGCCGCCGCGTTCGCGCTGGGGGCGATCGTGGCCCCACCCGATGCGGTCGCCGCCGTCGCGGTGGCCCGCAGGCTCGGGCTGCCCCGCAGGACGGTCACCATCCTGGTGGGGGAGAGCCTGTTCAACGACGCCACCGCGCTCACCGCCTACCGGGTGGCGGTCGCGGCCGCGCTGGGAGGGGGCATCACCTGGCTGGAGGTCACCGCCGACTTCGCCCTGTCCGCGGTGGGCGGGGTGCTGATGGGCCTCGGGCTCGCCTGGATCCTGGCCCGGGTGCTGATCCGGCTGCGTGACCCGCTCATCGAGAACACCGTCATGCTGCTCGCCCCGTTCGCCGTCTACCTGGCGGCCGAGAGCGTACACGTCTCCGGTGTGATCGTCGTGGTGATCGTCGGGCTCTACACCGGCCACCGCCTGCCCAGGGCGGGCTTCGGTACCCGGCTGCTGTCCGAGGCGGTCTGGCGGGTTCTCGGGTTCTTCCTGGAGACGATCGTCTTCGCGCTGATCGGCCTGCAGTTCTGGCCGATCATGAGAGGGCTGGAGTGGGCCGACCCGTGGAAGCTCGCCGGGATGGCACTGGTCGTCTTCGCCGCCGTGGTGGTCACCAGGGTGGTCTGGCTGGTGCCCAGCGTCTACCTGCCCCGGATCCTGTCCGCGAAGATCCGCGAGAGCGAGCCCCACGCGCCGAGCTGGAAGCAGGTGGCCGTCGTGAGCTGGGCGGGCATGCGCGGGGTGGTCTCCCTCGCCGCGGCCTTCGCCGTCCCGCAGACCCTGCGGGGCCGCGACCTGCTGCTCTTTCTCACCTTCTCGGTGGTGATCGGCACCCTCCTGGTCCAGGGCCTGACGTTCCCGGCGCTGATCCGCAGGTTGAGGATCTCCAACGAGCGGGAGATCTACGCCGACAACCTGGCCGAGGCGGCCGCCCAGCAGGCGGCCACCTCCGCCTCGCTGGCCCGGCTGGACGAGCTGGTGGGCGAGGGCGTCGACGAGGTCTATCGGGAGGTCGTCGACCAGCTCAGGGCACGTGCCGAGCGCCGTACCCTCACCGCCTGGGAGCGGCTGGGCAGCGGCACGGGACCACAGGGGGAGGAGACGCCCAGCACGGTCTACCGGCGGCTCCGCCGTGAGATGCTGACGGTCGAGCGCGAGGTTTTCGTACGCCTGCGCGACGAGCGGCGCATCGACGACGAGGTGCTCCGCCGGGTTCTCCACGAGATCGACTTCGAGGAGGCCATTCTGGAGCGCGACTAGCCTCGGTCAGCCGCCCTGGGTGTAGGCGGTCTTCCACCGCGAGCACCGCCCGGTCGGCCGTGCGGAGGTGCCCCGGCAGGTCCTCACCTTGATCTGCAGGACTCCGCCGACGTTCTTGCGGAACGTCCCCGGGCCGGTGACGCAGTTGTAGTAGGACGCGGTGTGCCACCGTCCGCTCTGAGCGCTCAGGTAACGTACCTGGGCCCATGAGCAGCCCGAGCCGCGGGTGTCCTCCACCGTGCCGTACACGACGAGGCCCGACTGGCCGACGGCGACCTTGCCCCAGGCCACGGCGAGTCCGTCGGTGGAGTAGAGGGGGCCCCATTTCCAGACCGTGGGGGCGGCGGTGGCGGCCAGGGCCGGGGCCGGGGCCGGGCCGCCGAGAGCGAGCGCCGCGGCGGCGGTCAGGCCGAGCAGGACACGAAGACCGGTACGCATGGAGTGGTTCCAAACTCTTGAGTATCTTTACAGATCAAGAGATAGGCCTGCGCGCTTGGAAGAGACTTGTGACTGACAACATCCCCGCGGGGCGGAGGAACCCGGCCGCCGCCGGTCAGCCGATGATTTTGTCCACGTAGCACCACCGCCAGTCCTCGCCCGGTTCGAACGAGGCGATGACCGGATGGCCGATCGCCGTCGCGTGGGCGGTGGCGTGCTTGTTGGGAGAGGAGTCGCAGCAGCCGATGTGCCCGCAGGACAGGCACTTGCGCAGGTGAACCCAGCGATCTCCGGTCGCGAGGCACTCCTCGCACCCCTGCGGTGTGCGTGGCGCCGGGTCCTGGGCCTGCGTGAGATGTTGGCAGATCGGCATGGTCTTCCCTTCGTTCGAACACTGGTGATCGTACGCCGGGGCCGTGGTCCGGCCCCCACCGCCTCGCGGTCCGGGTAACGAGCCGGCCGACGGGCACCTGCCGCACCGGCTCGTTGGGTAGGGTCTGGGCATGCGACCCCTTCCGCGACGAATCCCCGCCCTCGCCGCCTCAGCGCTCGCCGCCGTCCTGATCACCACCGGCTGCTCCGAGATCCAGGAGGTGAGCCAGGGCATCGACAAGGCACAGCAGTGCGTGCAGGCCGCGGGCATCGTCACCGAGACCGTCTCGAAGGTCTCCGGTCTGCTCAACGACCCCGCCGCGATGGAACAGGCGCTGAAGGACGGGGGCGCCAAGCTGGGCGACCTGGCCGACAAGGCGGCCAACACCTCGCTGAAGGAGGCGGCCGACAGCGTCTCCAACACCCTGGAGGGCTTCAACGTCCCCGATGCCAACAGCGCCATCGACACCGCGCAGAAGGTGGCGACCGACTCGGTGCGGTGGGTCGAGCAACTGACCAGCGCCTGCGGGTAACCCTCACCTGCGCAAGGCTCCGCCAACCCGGGTTCTCTATGGGGAATGTGGCTGAAATAGCGTCGTTCTCATGAAGCCTCCGGACCGTGAACCGGACCCCCGGTTCACCCTCGCCAACGAACGCACCTACCTGACCTGGCTGAGCACATCGCTCGCGCTGAGCGCGGGCGGTGTGGCCATGGCCGCGGTCTCCGCTGATGTCTTCGTCCCGTGGATGCGGACCCTGCTCGCGGTGGTCCTGGTGTCGTTGTCGGCTCTGGCGGCCGCGATGGCCTACCCCCGCTGGCGTCGCGTCCAGCACGCCCTGCGCAGTTCCGCCCCGCTGCCGCCGCCCGCCCTCGCGCCACTGTTCGGGTACGGGGTGGCGGCGGTCGCCGTGCTCGCCCTGATCCTCATCCTGCTGTCCCGATGAACGGACCCTGGGACGAGGGGCTGCAGAGTGAGCGGACCCAGCTCGCCTGGATACGTACCAGCGCCCTGCTGGCCGTCACCGCCCTGGCCGGCGCGGGCATCGCCCTGCGCGCCGGCACACCTCTGCCGGCGATCGTCCCCTTCGTTCCGGCCCTGCTCTGCGCCGGCCTGCTGCTGACCCACACGGGCATCCGCTTCCGCCGGGTCCAGGAGGCACTCCACCAGAGCCGTCCCCTCGACAACCGGGCCGACGCCCTCATCGCCTGGCTCGGTACCCTCGCCACCGTGGCCGGGGCCGCCACCTTCGTGCTGGCGGGGTTCGGAAAGTAGGGAACACGCGGCGTGCCACGCTTCGACGATCCATCCGGTGTCGAGGGCGGGTCCGATGCCGGGCCGGAGCAGGTCCGGTCAGGGGCGGGGTTCGCCGCCGAGGGCGACGGTCTCGGCGACCTCCGCGTGGCGCTCGGCCTCCTCGGCGGCGAAGCGCTCGGTGTCGAGCCTCTCGGCGATGTCCTCGTCCTGCCGCATCAGCGCCTCCAGGCTCTGGCCCGCCATGTCCAGCACGCCCATGTCGGCGTAGGCCTGTTGCAGGCGGGGGCTCCACAGCCCGATGTCCTTGACGCAGGGAACGATGCGACTGAAGAGCAACGAGCGGAATAGCTGGAGATATTGGGACTTGTCAACGGATTCCATGGCATCAGCGACCTCGGCCTTGTTCAGGCCCAGGTTCTCCCAGGTCTCCTGGCCGCGCAGCCGGTCGCGCATCAGGTAGCAGCCCTCGATGACGAAGTCCTCGCGCTCGCGCAGCTCCGACTCGCTGAGCTGACGGTAGTAGTCGCGCAGTGCCATCCGGCCGAAGGCCACGTGCCTGGCCTCGTCCTGCATGACGTAGGCGAGGATCTGCTTGGGCAGCGGCTTGGTGGTGATGTCGCGCATCACGCCGAAGGCGGCCAGGGCGAGGCCCTCGATGAGCACCTGCATGCCGAGGTAGGGCATGTCCCAGCGGGAGTCGCTCAGCGTGCTGTCGAGCAGTGACTTCAGGTGCGGGTTGATGGGGTAGGCCAGCCCGACCTTCTCCTGGAGGAAGCGGGCGTAGGTCTCGGCGTGACGGGCCTCGTCCATGGTCTGGGTGGCGGCGTAGAACTTGGAGTCGAGGTCGGGGACCGACTCCACGATCCTGGCCGAGCAGATCATCGCGCCCTGTTCCCCGTGCAGGAACTGGGAGAACTGCCAGGAGGCGCCGTGCAGGCGCACCTCCTTGCGCTGCTTTTCGTCCATCCGCTCCCAGAGCGGGGTGCCGTGGATCGCGATGGTCTCGTCGGGGATGCCGAGCACGTTGTACGGGTCGACTTCCAGGTCCCAGTCGATGCGTTTGACCGAGTCCCACTGCTTGTCCTTGCCCTTCTGGTAGAGGGCGAGCATGTGGTCCCTGCCGTTGTCGTACTCCCAGGTGAAGCGGGCGGCCCCGGCCGCCTCGACGTCCCACGTGGAAAGCTCGGTGGGGATGGTGTAGAGATCGTGTGTCGACATGCGGCCTCCAGAGACGTACACCGTACGTACGCAATGAGCGTGCCACGTACACTGTACGTACGTCAATGGAATCAATGAGGGGACAATGGTCATATGCCTGCCGAACCACTGTCCCGAGCGCGCATCGTCAGCACGGCGATCGACCTGATCGAGCGGGAGGGCGCCGACGCGGTGTCCATGCGCGCGATCGCCGCCGAACTGGGCGTGGGCGTGATGTCGCTCTACAACCATGTGCCGAACAAGGAGGCGCTGCTGGACGCGGTGGCCGAGACCGTGTTGTCGCAGATCGAGTTCACCGACGACCCGGACGCCGAATGGACCGATCGGGTGCGCATGCAGGCGCTCGCCTTCCGGCAGATCGCGCACCACTACCCGCGGTGCACGATGGTGGTGGTCAGCCGCCAGCTCCGTTCCACCGCCGGGCTGCTCCCGGTGGAGCGGGCGCTGGCCACGCTGCGCGGCGCGGGCTTCGGGGGCGACGAGGCGGTGCGCGCCCTGCGGGTGTTCATCGCCTACATCGTGGGCTCGCTGCTGAGGGAGGTCGGGGTGACCCCGACGTTCGCCCCGGTGCACCGATCCGACATCCGCGTCGGCGAGGTCGACCCGCTGCTGTTCCCGCAGGTCGGCGAGCTGGCTCCGGCACTCCACGAGTGCGACCACGAGGCGGAGTTCGCGTTCGGCCTCGAACTGCTCATCCAGGCGATGGCCCTGCAGCTCAAGAGGTGACGCCCGGGACCTCGCGGCCCCGGGCGCCGGGAGAGCCTTCCCTTCCCCTGGACACTCTCCATGCGGGTCAGTACCAGTTGCTCGACCGGAAGTGACCCCACGCGCCGCACGGTGACCCGTAGCGGCTCTTGATGTAGCTCAGACCCCAGTGGATCTGCGTGATCGGGTTGTACCGCCAGTCCCCGCCGCTGCCGCCCATCTTCGAGCCGGGCAGTGCCTGCGGGATTCCGTACGCACCCGAGGAGTGGTTGTAGGCGCGGTGGTTCCAGTTGCTCTCCCTGGTCCAGAGACTGTCCAGGCAGCGGAACTGGCTGTGCGGCCACGCGCGGCGGGAGACGAGACGATAGGCGATCGTCTTGTTCCTGCTCTTGGCGGTCCTCGCGACCGCCTTCACCCTTGGCTTCACCTGGGTGACCCAGGTGAGGCGATGGACGGTTCTCGCCGTCCCTTTCCTGGACGACTCGGCCGTGCTGTCGGCCTGTCCCGAAGTCGAGGACCCGACCATCGCCGAGGCGGCGAGAACGGTCACGACTGTGTTGCGCAGAACGCGGTAGCTGTTCACATGGATCCTTGTCCTTGGGCCGCGTGCGGAAGTCGCAGGAGGGCACATGGGTGCTCTCGTGCGGCCGTAGATCCGGCGCCCGTGGCTCGGGCGGGGAACGTCCGCGCGGTCTCGCCGGCCTGTTTCCGGCATGAGACGCCGCGGCGGTCTCTCTAGGCGGCTTTCTAGTACGCGAGAGAGTGTCGGACAGGGGGATGGGACACGCGAAGGGAAGGTGTTTGCCCGATCTTCTTGATCTACGGGAGATTCGGCGAGGGTCCGGTTACGACCGGCGAATCGCCCATGCGTGGAGACGGTGTGAAAATCACCCCGTCATGGGGTTTCAGATCACCGCTCCGGGATCACTGGATCAGTACCAGCCCCGCGAGCCGAAGTGCGCCCACGCCCGGCACGGCGATCCGTAGCGCTGCTTGATGTATCCGAGTCCCCATCTGATCTGTGTCCTGGGGTTGGTGCGCCAGTCGCGGCCGGCGCTGGCCATCTTGCCCGCGGGCAGCGCCTGCGGAATACCGTACGCGCCCGAATAGCGGTTGCGGGCGCGGTGGTTCCAGTTGCTCTCCCTGGTCCAGAGCCTGCTGAGGCAGTCGAACTGGGCCCTGCTCCAGCCGTGCGCGGCCACCATCGGCCTGGCGACGGCCTGGTTGCCCGTTCTCGCCGAGGACGCCTGGGCGACCGTGGTGGTGGTGCCGAGGGTGAGCGCCGAGGCGATCACCAGCACACCGGTACGGCGTAGCGTCGACATGGGACTCCCTTGTGCCTTGGGGGTGGGGACGGCCGCCACGATGCCCGGCGATTCGCCGCCGGGCCAGTCGACAGCGACTGTCAGGAGCCATGTCAAAGATCGGTAAGGGAATGATCAGAGCCTTGGTGAGGGGGGCGCCGTCTCACCTGTGGCCTCTGTCACATTTCACTTTATGGACGACATAACTCTCAAATGTGACAGGGGGATTAGGGTGCGGAGCATGGGAATCCGTGATATCGCCATCCACACTCTTTCCGACGCGCCCACCACCCTGGCCGAGCTGGCCGGAGATCGGGCGGTCCTCGTCGTCAACGTCGCCTCCAAATGCGGCCTGACCCCCCAGTACGCGGCTCTCGTCGACCTCCAGCGGACCTACGGCGACCGGGGTTTCACGGTCGTGGGGGTGCCCTGTAACCAGTTCTACGGACAGGAGCCGGGCAGCGCCGAGGAGATCCAGGAGTTCTGCTCCACCACCTACGGCGTCGACTTCCCGCTTCTCGCCAAGAGCGAGGTCAACGGCGAGGGCCGGCACCCGCTCTACGACCTGCTCACCCAGACCCCCGACGGCGAGGGCAAGGCCGGCGACGTCGAGTGGAACTTCGAGAAGTTCCTCGTCTCGAAGGACGGGGAGGTGCTCGCCAGGTTCCGGCCGCGCGTCACGCCCGACGATCCCGCGGTCACCGAGGCGATCGAGAGGTCCCTCTAGCCGCGCAACTGCCCCTGACGATCAGCTCGGTGGGCAGCAGCACCCCGCGCGGCCGCCTGGTGCCGCCGCGCAGCACCAGTTCGGCGGCGCGGTAGCCGATGTCCTGGGCGGGCTGGACGATCACCGTCAGCGGCGGTGAGCACAGCTCCGCCCAGGGCACGTCGTCGAACATGATCAGAGACAGGTCCCTGGGGATGCGCAGGTCCAGTTCCCTGGCCGCCAGCACCGCCGCCTCGCCCAGCAGGTTCCCTCCCGCCAGTACGGCGGTCAGGTCGGGCCGGTGCTGGAAGAGTCCGGCCGCGGCGGCGTAGGCGGAGTCGCGGCTGCCGCGGGCGACCACGACCAGTTCCTCGTCGACAAGGGGGCCGAGCGCCTGCCGGAAGAAGGACAGGCGCTGTTCCTGGCCGGGACCGCCCAGGTAGGCGATGCGACGGTGACCCAGCCCCGTCAGGTAGTCGACCGCGGTCCTGATTCCCGCGCGGTCGTCGGCCAGCACCGCGGGGATGTCGGCGTGCCCGGGCGAGAGCCGGTGCGCGAACACGGTGGTCAGCCCGGCCCGCAGGGTCGGCGCCCAGCCGTCGCCGTCACCGGAGGGGACCGCGATCACCCGGTCCACGCCCTGTTCGAGCAGCGTGCCGATCAACTCGGCCTCACGCTCGGGATCGTCGCCGGTGGCGCCCAGGATCACCGGTTCTCCCGCCGAGCGCGCGCAGGTGAGCACGCCGTCGGCCAGGCGGCCGTAGAAGGTGTCGGTGATGTCGGGCAGCAGCAGCCCGATCCCGCCCGAGCGCCGCTGGCGCAGGTTGCGGCCGAGCGCGCTGGGCCGGTAGTCGAGCTGGGCCGCGACGTTCAGCACCCGTTCCCTGGTCTCGGGACTCGCCGATCCGCCGGACAGCACCCGGGACACCGTGGCGACCCCCACCCCGGCCGCCTCGGCGACATCCTTGATCGTCGTACGATGCCTGTTCATGGAAACGATTCCATCATTCTTTCCGTGTTCGATCCAGCGCGAAGCGATAACGACCGCCTTGCTGACAGGCCAGAACCGGTCATCCTCTTGACAGGGATGTCTGTTTCCGGTGAGATGCATGAAAACGTATCCAATATCGGGTGAACACGGGGTTGGCCCGAGGCGCTAAGGACTTCCATGGCATCCATCGTTCTCAGCAAAGTCGACAAGATCTACGCGGGCGGCGTCAAAGCCGTGAACGGCCTCGACCTTGAGATCAAGGACGGGGAGTTCATGGTGCTGGTCGGGCCGTCCGGCTGCGGCAAGTCCACCGCCCTGCGCATGATCGCCGGGCTTGAGGACATCAGCGGCGGCGAGATCGCCATCGGCGACCGGGTGGTCAACCACCTGCCTCCGAAGGACCGCGACATCGCCATGGTCTTCCAGAACTACGCGCTCTACCCGCACATGACCGTCGAGGAGAACCTTGCCTTCGGTCTGAAGCTCCGCAAGATGCCCAAGGCGGAGATCGCCAAGCGCGTCGGCGAGGCCGCCAAGATGCTCGGCCTCGACCAGTACCTCAAGCGCAAGCCCGCCGCCCTCTCCGGTGGCCAGCGCCAGCGTGTCGCCATGGGCCGCGCCATCGTGCGTGAGCCGCAGGCCTTCCTCATGGACGAGCCGCTCTCCAACCTGGACGCCAAGCTCCGCGTCTCCATGCGGGCCTCCCTCAACACCCTGCACGAGCGCCTGGGCGTGACGACCGTCTACGTCACCCACGACCAGGTCGAGGCCATGACCCTCGGCGACCGCGTCTGCGTGCTCCGCGACGGCCTGCTCCAGCAGGTCGACACCCCGCAGAACCTCTTCGACAAGCCGGTCAACCTGTTCGTCGCCGGCTTCATGGGTTCCCCGTCGATGAACTTCGTCAACGCCGAGCTGGTGCGCGGCGACGGTGGCGCGGCCGTCGCCTTCGCGGGCTTCAGGCTGCCGGTGCCGAACGAGACCTTCACCGAGAAGCGCGGCCTCGACCAGTACTTCGGCAAGAAGATCATCCTGGGCATCCGCCCCTCCGACTTCGAGGACTCGGTCGCCGCCAACGGCGCCTCGGGCGGCTGGACCCGCCTGCAGGTCCGCGCCGAGGTCACCGAGGAGCTGGGCTCCGAGATCAACGTGCTCTTCCTGATCGACGCCCCGCCCGTCCAGCACCAGGACACCGTGGCCGCCGCCGACGCCGACGGTGACGAGGAGGCGACGCTGCCGCTGGTGGGCGACAAGTCGCTGTGGACCGCCCGGGTCAACTCCCGCAGCCACGTCCGCCCCGGTCAGAACGTCGAGCTGGTCGTCGACACCCACAACCTGCACTTCTTCGACCCGGTCTCGGGCCTGGCGATCGGCCACGAGGCCAACGTTCGCGTCTGATTCGGCCCGGCGGACCTCAGGGGCCGTCGTCGACCACCCCCGCAGGCCGGAAAGGGCCCGCGCCACGACCCCCTCCCGTGGCGCGGGCCCTTTCTGTCTGTGACGTCAGGCCGGTGTTGTCAGGTCAGCGGCGGCCGAGGCGGCGGGAGACCAGGGCGATCACGTTGGCCGGAAGCAACCTGCTGACCCCGACGACGGCCTTGTAGCGAAGGTCGGGGACGCTCACCAGCACACCGCGGGCCAGGTCGCGCATGGCCTCGCGGACGACGTTGTCCGCCGACAACCACAGGAAGCCGGGGATGCCCGACTTGTCTATCGAGGCGCGCTCGTGGAACTCGGTGTGCACGAAACCCGGGCACAGGGCCATCACCCGCACGCGGCTACCGGCCATCTCCATGGCCGTGGACTCGCTGAAGTTGACCACCCACGCCTTGGAGGCACTGTAGGAGCCCCCGGGCAAGAACGCAGCCACCGACGCCACGTTGATCACCGCACCCCGGTCGCGCTCCCTCATGCCCGGCAGCGCGGCCAGCGTCAGCCGCAGCACCGCCTCGCAGTGCAGCTTGAGCATCCGCACCTCATCCTGCACGGGGATGTCGAGAAAACGGCCCTGAAGGCCGAAGCCCGCGTTGTTGACCAGCAGGTCGACCCCCTCGCGGAGCCGTCGCTCCACCGCCTCCAGCCCCTCGTCGGTCACCAGGTCGGCGGTGAGCACCTCGCTGCTCACCCCGTAGCGCAGGCGCAGTTCCTCGGCGACCGAGGTGAGGCGTTTCTCGTCGCGGGCGACCAGGACGAGTGAGAATCCGTCGGCGGCCAGACGTCGGGCGAAGGCGGCGCCGATGCCGGCCGTCGCCCCGGTGATCAATGCGGTTGGCATACCCGCAGTCTAGGGACGATCCGGCTAGGGACGACCCGGCCCGGTGGACACGGGTGCCCGCCGCAAGAAGGGCGTGCATGAAAATCGTCCTGCGTGTCAGGAATTTTCGCGGTAATCGGCGTATCCAGTGGTCATCCTACCGAGAGGGGGGGTTTCAATATTCGGAGAACGATCGGTGATCGTTCGGCAAGGTGAGGGGCAGCCTAAGTAGCAATTTTCGGGCGGGCGAATATAAAAGACTCCGGGGACACGTCGCTTGCGTGATGGGTGTCTTGTTCTGTGGCCGGAACCATTGCTGTGGGAGCCCAAAATGGCTATAAAATGCATAATATCCATCCTTATCATGGCGGCTGCTGGGAGCAGTCCGATGATCGGCCCCCTGGGGACGGCGGCCGCGGGAACCGGTCCACCAGCGTCGGTGATCGTCTCGGACACACAGCCCTACCCGCCGTTCATCAATGTCCTCTCCGTCGCCGTGGCCATCCTCGACGATGCCGAGGAGATCGCCGACGATGCCGAGGAGATCGCCCGGCAGGCCGCGGCCATCGCCGCCGCCTGCCGGCGGCAGGGCGGTGGCGAGAACGGTGTCACCCTCGACATCGGCGGTAACCTGCGGAGGGGCGACGGCGACGGGGACCTCTCGGCACTGAGAGTCGCCCCCGCCGCGGCGAAGCTCGCCGGCGACGCCGCCGCGGTCGCCTCCGCGACCCAGCAAGAGGCGGCCGGGACCGCCGATGACGGAGGCATCGCCGAGGAGGCCAGGCGGATCGCGAACGAGGCGAGGCACATCGCCGATGAGGCGGAGCGGATCGCCCACGAGGCGGAGGACGTCGTCACCCTCGCGGGGACGGTCGACCTCGAGGCCGCGAGGCTCGCCTCCAGGGCCGCGGAGATCGCCTTCAACGCCGAGAAGGTCGCCTCCGAGGCCGAGGCGGTGGCCGATCGGGTGGCCGACAACGGTTGTGGAGAGAACGTCGGTCGCGGTCACGGTGATGGCCTGGGGGAGAACGTCGGCTTTGACTGTGGCGGTGGCGGCTGCTGTAGCGGTGGCGGCGGTTGCTGTGGAGGACGTACGTGCGAGGCGGGCAAGGAGCTTCCGTTCACGGGAGCACCCGCCGGGGCGGTCGCCGCGCTGGGTGGTGGCCTGCTCGCAGTGGGGACCGGGGTGCTGTTGTTCAGCCGGCGCCGCCGACTCGCAAGTGCGAAGTAGCTCACGAGGAGGGAAGGCTCGCCGGGCCGTCCTACTGGCCTCCGCCGTCGTCCTGACGATCGCCGGAGGCTGGTCGGTCCATCTGGGACTGCGGGTTCGCGATCACCTGACGGCGGCCGCGGCCGCGCTGACCCGGCTTGAACCGCTGGTGAGTGCCGGTGCCCCCGCCTCGGCGGCGGGGGCGCTCGCGGAGGCTCGGCTGCACGCGGCCGAGGCGCGAAGGCTCACCGGGGGACCGGACTGGTGGTTGATCTCCCATGTTCCCTTCGCGGGAGACGCCGCGACGACCGTGGGTGGCCTTGCCTGGGCCGCCGACGAGCTGACCGATGTGCTCACCGGGGTACAGGAGGCGGGCGCGCCGTTCATGACGGTCACCGACCGTGCCCTGAACGACATGCGGGGACAACTGGCCACCCTCGACGCCGTGGCACCGGTTCTCAGCGATGCCGTCACCCGTCTGGCGCGGGTGGAATCACGCCTGCGGGCCACTCCGGCCGACACCCGCCTGAACACCCTCGACGAGGCCAGGAACACCGCGCTGAGCGGGCTCGCCCGGCTGCGCGGCCCCCTCCGGATCGCGGCCGACACCGCGGTACTGCTGCCGCCGATGCTCGGCAAGGAGGGTACCCGCCGTTACTTCCTGGCCTTCCAGACCAACGCCGAGGCACGAGGCACAGGGGGGTTGGTGGGAGCCTTCGGCATCCTGAATGCCGACAGGGGGAGGATCGCCGTCGAGCGGCTGTCCGCCAACACCGGCCTGGTCACGAGCCCCGTCCCCGTCGCCGACCACGGCCCGGACTTCCTCCGGCGCTACGGGCCGGGTGCGGCCAGGATGCTCTCCGTCTCCAACCTCTCCCCGCACTTCCCCTACGCCGCGGCCATCTGGACCGGACTGTGGGAAAGGCAGTCGCGCACCCGACTGGACGGCGCCGTCGCCACGGACCCGGTCGGCCTGGCCTACCTGCTGAGGCTGACCGGACCGGTCACCCTGCCCGGCGGGGAGCAGGTGACCGAGGGAAACGTCGTCGACCTCACCGAGCGGCTGGCCTACGTCCGCTATCCGGATTCGGCGGCGCGAAAACGGTTCCTGATCAGGGTGGCCGGCGCCGTCAGCGAGGCGCTACCCAGGGCTTTCTCGGACCCGATGGCGCTGCTGCCCGTCCTGGGCCGCATGGTGGGCGAGCGGCGGATCCAGGTCTGGAGCCGCCACGGGGCCGAACAGCGGCTACTGGCCCGAGCCCCGATCGGGGGGGTGCTGCCGTCACGGCCTGGACCGTTCGCGGGACTGGTGGTCAACAACTCCGCCGGGGGCAAGCTCGACTATTACCTGGATCGCTCCCTGGACTACGAGCTGGGCCCCTGCCAGGGCGGCCTGCGCTCCTCGACCGTGCGAATCCGGCTCACCAACGACGTGCCAAAGGAGGTCCTGCCCTCCTACGTCACCGGCCGGCTCGACCTTTCCCGGCGACAGCACCTCCCCGGCTCCAACCTGCTCTGGGTCTCGCTGTACGGCGGGCGCGGCGGACAGGTGACCGAGGCCCGGCTCGACGGCGCCCGGATGGCGATCCTCAGGGAGAAGGAGCGGTTCCACCCCGTTTACTCGACCATGCTGGAACTGGCTCCCGGTCAGTCGCGTTCCCTGGAGTTCGATCTCACCGAGCCGGTCTCGGGGAAACCGCCGCTGGCTCCGGTACAGCCGCTGGTCCGCCCCCAGCGAACCCGCGTCATCCAACACCCGGAGGGGTGTCCCTTCTGACGCCGTACTCTCCCCGGCGGAAGGCAGGGCGGGTTCGCTCCCGGTGCACTCCCGCGCCGCCTCGCTCGCCGGATCGGCAGAGAAGAGCAAAGAACTGCGCGCCGTCGGCGAAGGCGCGCCGGAGACGATCTACCCTCGCGCTTATGAGGGCTTCACCGTGGACCTGGAGAACCGTACCGGCCCCCGGGAGAACCGATGGCCCCGAGGTTCTTCCGGGGAAGGGCGAGAGCGCTCCGGCAGGGCACGAGGGCTGCGGGCAGCGCTGCTGGCGGGATGTCCGGGAGGTACGGGTGCCACGGGACAGTGTCCGCTTCCGCATCCTCTTCGTGTGCACCGGCAACGTCTGCCGCTCCCCGATGGCCGAGCGGCTGACCCGCTCCGCCATCGGGCCGTGCCCCGCGGTCCAGGTGATCAGCGCGGGCACCCGCGCCGAACCGGGGCGGGAGATGACCGAGCATGCCCGGCGGGTCCTGGTACGGCTCGGCGGCGATCCGGCCGGCTTCGGCTCCCGCCCGCTCAGCCCCGAGCTGGTGGCCGCCGCGGACCTCGTGCTGACGGCCACCCACGGGCACCGCGCGGAATCGGTGGCCATGCACCTCGCGGCGGCCACCCGGACTTTCACCATCGCCGAGTTCGGCACACTGGTGCGGGCCGTGCCGCCCGAGGAGATCGTCCGGCACCGGGATCCCGTACGGCGGGCCCGCGCACTGGTCGACGAGACACGGGCGATGCGCGGGCTGGTCCGGGTCGACCGGTTCGACATCGCCGATCCGTACGGGCGCTCCCGGCTGGTCTATCGGATGGTGGGACGGCGCATCGCGAGATCGCTCGCCGTCCCGCTCCGGTTGCTCACACACCCACCGGCTTCTTGGCCGGCTTTTTGACCTCTGCCTGGTACTCGTACCCGTAGCCGTGGTAGGCGTCGTTGCCCGACCGGACGAAGTTCAGGACGGTTCCCACCACGCGGACGTTGATCGATGACAGCAGCTCCGAGGCGCGGGCCATGTGTTCCCGGCGGGTCTTGCCGTACCGGGCGACGAGCAACGCGCCGTCGCAGAGTGCGGCGATCGCCGCCGCGTCGGTGATGGGCAGTAGCGGCGGCGCGTCGATGATCACCATGTCGTACGCCGCGGTGAGCTGGGCGAGTACCTCACGCATCCCGCCCGAGCCGAGCAGCTCGCTCGGGTTGGGCGGGATCTGGCCGCTCGGCAGGACGGACAGACCGGCCTCGCCCCAGACCTGGATGACCTCGTCCAGGCGTGCCCTGTCGATCAGCACGTCCGTCAGGCCGATCGCTCCCTCGATGCCGAGGTAGCGAGGAATGCTGGGACGGCGCAGGTCGCCGTCCACCAGGACGACCCGCCAGCCGGCCTGGGCCAGCGTGATCGCGAGGTTGGCGGAGGTCGAGGACTTCCCCTCGCCCGGCAGACAGCTGGTGACCACGAGTGATTTCGGCTGCCGGTCGACGCCGATGAACTGCAGGTTGGTGCGGAGCGCGCGAAACGCCTCGGATCTGGTGGACCGGCCGCGGTTGCGCAGGATCAGGGGGTAGTGCCGCGCGTCCCGCTCGTAGCCGATGACTCCGAGGGTCGAGTTGCCCGACGCCTCCTGCAGTGCCTGGGAGGTCTTGATGGTCGTGTCCAGCCGGTCTCGGAGGATGATCGCGGTCATGGTGGCCAGCAGCGCGGTCAGCACCGCGACCGCCAGGTTGGCCAGTGGTCTGGGACTGACGGGTTCCTCCGGGACATCCGCCTGGTCCACTATCGTGATCTTGACGGTGGGGCGGCTGCGCGGAGTGGGCCGCTCGATCTGGTCGATCAACTCGGCGAACCGGGCCCCCAGGGCGTTGGCCAGCTGGGAGGCTCGCGCGGGGTCGGTGTCGGTGACCGTGGCACGCAGGAACACGGTGCCCGGGACGGCCTCGGCGGTGATGTTCCCCTGGAGGCGCCCGATGTCCTCACCCTTGACGATCTGGCCGACCACCCGGCGGCTGGACAGCAGGCTGGCGTAGGAGTGCACCCGCTGGGCCGACAACATGCCCGCCTGATAGGCGGTGGAGAGACTGCCCTCCTTGTCATAACCCGACACCAGCATGGAGATCGTCGCGACATATTTCGGCGGCGTGTTCGCCGTGATGGCGAGCGCCGCGCCTACCGCCAGGATCACCGAGAGGAGGAGGAACAACCACTTCCTGCGCGCCAGTCGTATGTAGTAGAGCAGATCCACGGGGTCAACGCCGCCTTTCGCGGATTTTCTGAGGGGCCTTGGGGCGCTGGACCGGCGAGTCGACGCTCGCGCCGCGCAGTAGACCGATGAGGACGACGGCGATCACGCCCGCGATGACCACCGCGATGAGCGGTGACAGCCGGCCCAGGACCATCGTCAGGCAGAGGGCACCGGTGATCGCCGTGATCGCGCCCAGCGTCACGGAGACCGCCCGGGTTCCCAGGCCGATGTGGCGTAGCCGGTGAGACAGGTGATCGGTGCCGCCCTGCAACGGTGAGCGGTTCGCCAGTGTCCGGGAGAGGAAGACCACGCAGGTGTCGACGGTCGCGACGAAGGTCGGCAGGAACAGTCCGGCGATCGTCGCGTCCGGGGGCCGTCCGGTGACCAGGACGGTCGCCGAACAGGCCAGCGTGAATCCGAGGAACAACGATCCGGAGTCCCCCATGAACACTCTCGCGGGCGCCCAGTTGTGCGGCAGGAAACCCAGGCACGCGCAGGCGAGCGCGAACAGGAATACCGCGAGCGCGGTGTGGCCCTGTACCAGGGCCGTGGCCGCGAGGAGACCGGCGGTCACGGTGGCGACGGTTCCCAGCGCACCGTCCATGTTGTCCAGCAGGTTGAAGGAGTTCGTCATCACGACGACCCACACCACGGTGAGGGCGCCGTCCAGCCACGTCCCGGTCAGGGGTGCCTGGACGCCGGAGAGCACCACCCCGATCGCCACCACGGTCTCCACGGCCAGCCTGGTGGCCGCGGGCAGGGGGGCGATGTCGTCGATCAGGCCGAGGACGCACACCGCGACGGCGGCGAGGAGGATAGCGGTGATCTGCAGATCGGCGAGGCCGAGCACGATCACGGTGGGCGTGACCGTGCCCACCGTGATCGCGATACCGCCGAGATAGGGGGTCGGGCGGGCATGGGCCCTGTGCCCGCCGGGGCGGTCGACGAGATCCCAGTGCAGTGCCAGGTGCCTCAACGGCACGACGGTCGCCAGGCTGAGAAGGCAGGCCGCGCCCGCGGCGAGGGCGATCATTCCGTTCACCGGGGGCACGCCGCCGGAGCACCGCTGGACTCTCCGATGACCTCGGTGAGGATCCTGTCGAGAGAACGCTGCGGCACCCAGCCGGTGAGCGCGCGGAGCTTCGCGGTGTCCGGGACCCTGCGGGTCATGTCCTCGAATCCCCGCTCGTAGGCCTCGGAATAGGGGATGAGGTCGACCCCGGAGGTGGATCCGGTGAGCTCGATGATGAGTTTCGCCAGCTCCATGATGCTGACCTCTTCGGCGGAGCCGATGTTGAAAGTCTCACCGACGGCCGCGTCCTCGTCGAGCAGCCGGAGCAGCGCGTCGATGACGTCCGCGACGTGCGCGAAGCAGCGGGTCTGGGTCCCGTCGCCGAAGACCGTCAGCGGCGTGGCCGACAGGGCCTGCCGGACGAGGCTCGGGATCACCATGCCGTAGGTCGGGCTCTGCCGCGGGCCCACGGTGTTGAACAACCGGACGACGATCGTCGGCAGGCCACGCTCCCTGTGATAGGCGTTGGCGAGGATCTCGTCGACGGCCTTGGCGGTGCTGTAGGCCCAGCGGACCACCGCGGGGCTGCCGAGAATGCGGTCGGCGTCCTCGCGCAGCGCACCGGAGGAGTTCTTGCCGTAGATCTCGCTCGTGCTGGTGATCAAGATCTTCTTCCGGTACCGGTGCGCGGCCTCGATGACGATCTCCGAACCTCGGATGTTGGTCGTCAACGACCGCAGCGGTTGCTCGACGATCAGCTTGACGCCGACCGCGGCCGCCATGTGGACGACGACGTCGCACCGGTGGACCAACTCGTCGACCATGAGTTCGTCCAGGACCGAACCGTGCACGAAACGCAGGTCCGGGTGGGGCCGCAGGTTCTCCAGCCGCCCCGTCGACAGGTTGTCCAGGACGACGACGGAGTCACCACGCGCGAGCAGCGCGTCGGCCAGGTGCGATCCGATGAATCCACTTCCACCCGTTATCAGATAGTTGGTTCTTGATGCCGTGCTCACGGGTTCCCCTCATCACGTGCTTGGAGAGATCTCTGTTGGCGGGAGGAGGTGGTGGTTCACGCGTACGTGCCAAGCGTCGACTCGATACCCGGAACCTGGGTCGTCTCGAACCAGCGCACCGTTGTGCGGAGCCCGTCCTCAAGCGGGACGGGGCACACACCGGGGAACAGTTCGCGCAGAAGATGGGGAGAGGCCTGGGACTGCCGGATGTCGCCCGACCTCGGCGGCAGGTGAGCCGACTCGACCGGGCGGCCGAGGACCTCGGCGAGGACGTCTATCAGGTGCCGGAGGGAGACCGTGGTGCCGAACGCCAGGTTCACCGGCTTCGTGCTGGTCATCCGGAACGCGGCCGCGTCGGCGAGGACCCGGGTGACCGACCCCACGTAGGTGAAGTCCCGCGACTGGAGGCCGTCGCCGTGCAGCGGCACCGGCTCGCCCCGCAGCGCCGCGGAGACGAACGCCGGGATCACCGCCGCGTAGGCGTGTCCGGCGGTCTGCAGCGGGCCGTAGACGTTGAAGAAGCGGAACGGCATGACCGGTAGGCCGTAGCTGTGCGCGTAGGCCATCGCGTAGGCCTCGCCCGCGAGCTTGCCGGCCCCGTACGGGCTGAGCGGTCTGGTGGGCAGGTCCTCGTGCTTGTGGGGCTCGGGGCTGTCGCCGTACACCGAGGAGGAGGAGGCGAGGATCACGTGTGGCCTGTTCGCGCGGCACGCCTCGAGCACGTGGAGGGTGCCCGTAGCGTTGACGGAGTGCGAGGCCAGTGGGTCGAGGAGCGAGCGGGGCACCGACGGGCGGGCGGCAAGGTGGACGACGGTGGCGACGTCCGCGACGAGGTCGGCCAGGAGATCCCGGTCCAGGATGCTGCCCATCACGAAGTCCACTCCGACACCGTTGAGGTTGGCGAGCTCTCCGCTGCTCAGGTCGTCCAGCACGGTGATGTTCTTGACTTCGGGCCGAGCCGCGAGCGCACGGCACAGATTCGCGCCGATGAACCCCGCTCCACCGGTCACCAGGACTCTCACTTGTTCATTCCTCTCATGATTCCTGTCGTAACAAGGCGATCGCGGTGTTCCGCGTACAGTGCTCGATAAAGGGCTTCGGTGTCCGCGACGAGGCGCTCCACGTTGAAGGAGGCACTGGCCCATCGGCGGGCCGCCTCGCCCATCCGGCAGGCGAGCGCGGGGTCGGAGAGCAGTCTCACGGTGTGTCGCGCCAGTTCCCCCGCGTCGGCCCCGGCCAGCAGGCCGGTGCGCCCGTCCTGGACGATCTCGGCGACGCTTCCGACTCGCGTGGAGACGGCCGGGGTTCCGGCCATCCCGGCCTCGATGAGGGTGAGGGGCGTGCCCTCGTTGTCGGAGGTCAGCAGGATCACGTCGGCTGCGGCGTATACCGTCTCGACATCTTTTCTCCACCCGAGCATGCGAAAGGAGTCCCCCGCAGGCCGGATGCTCTGCTCCACCTCCTCCTTGAGGTCGCCTCCTCCGCAGATGACGAAGCGGCAGTCGGGCAGGCTCCGCAGGACGGCGTTCGCCGTGGCGACGAACCGGTCCGGCCGTTTCACTGATGTGAGCCGTCCTACGAAGGCCACGACAGGCGCGTCCGAGGGAAGGTTCAGAGCGGCACGGGCCGCCCCGCGCTCGGGAATCCGGCCCAGCCGGACACCGGGTGGTATCACGACATACTGCTCCGACCGGCCGATCCCGGCCGCTAGCAGGTCGTCGCGGACCTGAGATCCGACGGTCACCAGCCGATCCGACATGGACGCGAGGAGCCGTTCCACCTGTACGTACAGGTGACGTTTGGCCGGTGAGAAGTAGCCGTGCAGGAGATGGCCGTGGAAAACGTGGATCCGGGCCGAACCGACGCCGGCGAGGCGTGACGCCGTACGGCCGAGCGCACCCGCCTTGGCCGTCCGTGTGTGGACGACGTGCGGGCGGAACGCACGTATGGCGCTGATCAGATGGAAGAGGGCCCGATAGTCGTCGGTGGGTCTGAGCGGCCGGCCGAGGCCCGCGACTCGGTGAACCTGCACCGCCGAGTCGCGGAGCCGGAGGTGGTCCCCCTCGCCGCTGTCGACGTGACCGGTATAGAGATGGTGGTCGAACTCATCCGGGTTCAGCCCTTCAGACAATCCCATTACCTGGGTAGCGGGGCCGCCGACATTCATCCGGGCAATGATTTCCATGACACGAATCCGACTGTCGGGCTTCACACAGGCTCCTTGCTGACAGGCATGGCTCACGTCGAGAAGCTAACTAGGGATTCGGGCCGTTCCATCCACGCCGTCACGGCGGTGGTGAAATGTTTTATCGCTCCCTACCTGCGCGTTATCGAGCCGCGTTGCTCGGTGTGACGGCCGTCCGCGTCGCTTCACGGACAGCGGGCTCAACCGGCGGGATACGCCGGCGAAAAGAATCGGCAATGGTGGGTAATCACCAGACCATGGACATCCTCCGGACATGAGGACATCCGCCCCTCGGCGCTAGCGTCGCCGACGCAGAGTCGCTCGCCGGTGGGTCAAACCGACCGCCGGCCCCTGTGACGTCGTCCTGACGCGGATCGAAGGTAGCCTCCCGTGGAATATCTCATCGTTGCCGTCGCCGCAGTGGTGCTCGTCTTTCTTGTCCGTGCGAACCTGGACGCCGCAGTGGCGCGCCGGGTCCTGCCGGTCCTGCTCGCCGCCTTCGTCGTCCGGCTGGTCGTCCACGTCCTGGTGATGCGGAGTGGTGTCATCGACTACGGCGGTGACAATCTGGGCTACGAGGGGAGGGCCGTTGGAATCGTCGAATACTGGAGGCAGGAGGGTTTCCAGTTCGTCACGGCCGATGAGATCGACACCCTCACCTCCGTCGCTGTGCCGTGCCAGGTCTTCGCGATCGTCATCTACCTGTGCGGTGGCCTCGCTCCGCTCGCCTGCACCGCCATCGTCGCGCTCCTCGCCTGTGCGCTGTGCATCGTCATCTACAGACTTGCCCGGCTCGTCGGCGCCGACGAGCGCTCGGCGTTTCTGGTGCTCGTCGTCACGGCGTTCATGCCCGCGTTCCTGTTGCACACCTCGGACACATACAAGGACGGCTTCAACGCATTTCTCGTGGTGACCAGCATCGGCCTGGGAGTTTCGCTTTCACGACGATTCGACCTGCACAGGCTCCTCATGCTCGTCCCGCTGCTGTGGGCCCTGTGGTACGTGCGGCCGTACATGGTGTTCATGTGCGCGGTGCCGCTGATCCTTGGCCTGGTGGGTCTCAAGAGCGTGTTCTCCCCACGGCGCATGCTCGTCTTCGCGATGCTGCTGGTATCCGCCGTGTTCGTTTTCGGGGGCGTTTACGGGGAAGCCCAGATCGAGGCGGCCCAGGAGCAGCTTGAGAACGGCCAGTCGGCGGTCGTCCGTCGTGCCAACGGGGACGGGAGGTCGGGCGTCGTCTTCGAAGACGGCGGCGACCCGTGGAACGCGCTCGGCTCCAAGGTGCTCTACACGCTCCTGTCCCCGTTCCCCTGGACCGAGGGCGGCCTGATATTGCATCTCGGGAAGATAGACGTCCTTATCTGGTATTTCCTTCTTTACAGCGCGGCGCGCGGGTGCCGCCGGCTGTGGCGCCGTGACCGCGCGACACTCCTGATCCTCATGTCGTTCATCATCCCGGGCACGATCGTCTACGCCAGCACCATGGCCAACATCGGCCTGATCTTCCGGCAACGCATACCGATCGTCCTGGTCACGAGTGTGCTCGCCGCAGTGGCGTGGAGCAGGAGCTCACGGGGCGAGGAGCAGCCCGCGGTCTCTCCCTCATGCGGGCGGCCTGCCGATGACGGTGTCTCGAAGGTGATCTGACGGCGCGACCGGGCCGGGTCGCCGGAGGAAGCGCGGCCGGTGCTCCAACGGCGGAACCATACCTCCGACATGACCAACGTTAGCCGAACCTTTCGCCGGTGCATGCTGATCATCACGGCTGCGCGCCCGCCGTCCGCCGTAGCATCGGTCACGATACGACAGCCTGCGAACTCGCTTCAGGACGGATGGTTCGATCGCACGGTACCGAGCCGGCTCGAAGAGCCCGCGCGCGGTCTCCTCCGACTGCCGTCCGTTTCCAGGATCCGCCCTTTCCCGAGATGGGAGCCATGTGGTGATGATGCACCGGATCGACGTGAGTGCGGTCCCCGGCCTGGTCCTCGCCGGACGGCGGGCAGGCGACGATCGACCGTGCGGGGGAGCCGCCGTACCGCCCGATGTCTTCGCGACAGTGGTATGAGGTGTGCCGGATGCTGGTCACCGTTCTCACCCCCACGTTCAACCGGGCAGGGTATCTCCCGGAACTCCACGCGAGCCTATTGCGTCAGGACATGGACCTGGAATGGGTCGTCATCGACGACGGGTCGACCGACGACACCGAAGATGTCATGGAAGAACTGGCCCGGATCAGCCCGTTCCCGGTCCGCTTTCAGCGGCAGCCGAACGGCGGGAAGCACTCGGCGTTCAATCACGGGGTCTCGATGGCCCGCGGCGAGCTGATCGCTCAGATCGACTCGGACGACCTGCTCGTTCCCGGCGGGCTGTGCCGCCTCCTGGACCATTGGTCCGATATCGGGGACAGCCGGCGGTACGCCGGGGTCGCCGGCCTCTGCGTGGACGAGCGGGGGCACGTCGTCGGTGAGAGATTCCCGCGCGACGTGATCGATGCAAGCTGGCAGGAAGCGGTCTATCGGTACTCCACGGCCGGCGACAAACCGAGAATGTACAGAACCGATGTCCTCCGCGCGCATCCCTTTCCCCTGAGAACGGGGTACGTCGCCGAAAGCGTGCTCTGGCGGGCGATCGGAAGAAATTATCTGACACGTCACGTCAACGAGCAGGTCGTCGTGTGCCGTATGTCCGCGCAGAATCGCCTGACCCGGCGTCCCTTCGCCGAGATCGCCTCTGGGGCCGTCATGCAGCACGGCATCACCCTCGCTGAGGACATCGCATGGCTGCGCTCCAGGCCGGTTCATTTCGTCAGGGCCGCGGTGAACCTCTCGCGGGCCTGTTTCCATCAGAAGGAACCGGTGTGGCGCCGCTCCCGCGGTTTCGACGCGGTGACCGCCAGAGCTCTGAGCCTGGGCTCGATACCACTTGGCTGGGTGTTCTACCGAATGGACCTGCTCTCCTCTGGCTCAGGAGAAAGTCATCATGAGCGTTGAGGGGAGACTCGGCCCTCCCGGCCGAGGGCCCGTGACGTCCGTGGCCGGTGTCTGATCACGGCCACCGCCGGCCCCCAGGCGCCTCCGCCGACCTCCCCTGGAAGGAACACGGCATCAGGCATCATGGCGGCGCCACCGGGCGATCAGGCCGGAATCCGTTAGCGGTGCCAGTACCGAACGCGCCTCGGACAGGCGAGGCAGGAGATCGCGTAGCGGGAGATGTGTCGAACGCGTGAACCATGCCACTTCGAGCAAGGCCATGAGGATGTAGGCGACGCTGGACGCGAGGGCGGCGCCCAGCGCGCCCCAGCGAGGAATCAACACCAGGTTGAGCAGGACGTTGATGGTCAGCGCGCCGACGGCGATGACAGTCATGGAGATCGGCCGGGCGAGCCGTACGAGATGCTGCTCGACCAATCGGATCACCGAAAGCGCGATCATTCCGGGGGCCAGTGCCAGCAGCGGTATGACGCTACCGGCGAAAGGCCGGCCGTAGACCAGCGGGATCAGCACGGGGGAGACGGCCGCCAGGATCCCGATGAAGGCTGTGGAGAGAAGCAGGTTGAGCCAGAGGGCGCGGACGGTGATCTGCTCGGCCTGCCGGACGTCGCCATAGGCCTGCAGGGGAAGCATGACCCGGGTGATCGCCTCTGCCGGGATGCAGGCAAGGGAGAGCGTCGTGACCGCGACGGTGTAGATCCCGACCGTGGCGGCGGAGTCGAGAGCGTTTATCAGCAGGGTGTCAACGGTCATCAGGAGATAGAAGGCCACCAGCCCGATGTGGTAGCGGCTCCCCATGACGAGCTGGCGGCAGGCGAGCCGACCGTCCGTCAGCAGGGGACGCGGGCGGAGCGCCCGGATGAGAAGGATGAAAGGAAGGACCACTGACATCGTCCAGCACACGATGACGCTGGTCACCGTGACGTGGCCGGTGGCCGCCAAGACCAGAAGGGGGAGGCACTGGATCGACGCGGCGGCGACGGTACCGCGGTTGATGATGTCCACCTGTGATCGCAGCAGCGCGATGCCTTTGAGATTCGTGGCCGCCACGCCGAAAGGCACGGTCAGCAGTGCCAGGCCGAGCAGCGGAGACGTCGTCGGCATGGCGCCGACACGCATCAGCGTCAGCGCGATCAGCGCGGTGGCCGTCCCCGAGAGCAGGCCGATCACCAGGCCGTTCGCGAGAAGACTGCGGTGCCGTGCCCGGTCCGTCCACAGATAGATCTGTGCTTTCTCGACAGACAGGTGCCCCAGCAGGATGGCGGTGAGCGTCGTGGTCGCGATGACCGAGTAGGTTCCCCGCCCCTCGGGCTGAAGGGTCCGTGCGATCAGCACGCCCGTCACCGTGCCCAGCAACACCTGGACCGCATGGCTCCCGACGGTCTGGAGCACCCTGCTGAGGGAGGAGCTCAGGTCCGCGGCAGGGGGCATCGGAAGCCTGTCCGGACGCTGCGGGATGACCGCTCGGTTGAACGGCCGATCCGGTCGACCTCGGTGGATCTTGATCCGGAGGGAGAGTCGTGATGGACGAATTCGGGGTCTGGGGGTGATGTTGTGGCCATTCCGGCTATTCCACACATCGGGTCTCCAGGAGTCGGTGGTACAGGTTGATGTGCTGGGTGGTCATGGCGGTTGCGTCGAGGTTCTTGCGTGCCCAGGCGCGTGCCGCGGTCGCCAGGGCGGTGGCGTGCCGGGGGTGGGTGAGCAGGTGGGTGATGGCTTCGGCCAAGGCTGCGGGGCCGGCTTCTCGGACCTCGGTGCCCGGCGACGACGATCGGAACCCGTCGGCCGGCGGGCGGCTCCGCGTGCCGGGTCATCGCAGTTGCCGGGCCTGGCATCCGGCCCCGCTGATGAGGGCGCTCTCCGGGATTGCGTGCGCTCGGTTCCAGAGCTCGAACTGCAGCAGCGCCCACAGCCGGGCGCCGTGGTCGGCACCGTTCATGTGCCTACGGAGCAACTCCTGGACCACCGCTGGTCGGAACAGGCCTCTGCTGCGTGCGGTGCCGTCGGTGAGCATGTCGTAGGCCAGTTCCCGCAGTTCGCCACGGAGCCACGCAGCGAGAGGCACACTGAACCCCTTTTTGGGATAGCGCAGCAGCTGTTCGGGGAGCCAGGGGGCCACCGCGCGTTTGAGCAGGAGTTTGGTCTGGCCGCTGCGGATGTGCAGCGCGCTGGGAAGGGTGGCCGCCCACTCCATTATGTGGTGGTCCAGGAACGGTGAGCGGGCCTCCAGTGAGTTGGCCATCGATGTGATGTCAGCCTTGACCAACAGGTCACCCGGAAGATAGGTGAGGGTGTCGACATCCATGACACGGCCGAGATCGGTCTCAGCGGACGACCCCTGGAAGGCCTCCTCCAGCAGGAGGTAGCTGTCCACCCCCGTCAGTAAGTCCCGGAGCGCGTCGCTGTAGATCTCGGATTTCTGCTCCGGCGTGAAGTATGACATCAGACGGGCGTAGCGCTGTGATGGACGCGCCGCGGCGAACCTCATCAGCCGGCCCAGCCTGTGGGTCAGGGATCGGGAGTCGCTCCGCTCGCTCACGAGGGTGCCGGTGCGCGTGAGCGTCGCCGCCAGGGCCGGGGGCAGCGCCGGAATCCTACGGGCCTGGTTCATCAGCGCGTAGCGCTGGTAGCCGCCGAAGCACTCGTCGCCGCCGTCTCCGTTGAGCGCGACAGTGACGTGCTGCCGGCTCAGCTGGGCCACGTAGAAACTGGGGATCGCGGAGGAGTCGGCGAACGGTTCGTCGAAGTGCCAGGCGAGGCGTGGCAGCATGTCGAGCAGGTTCGATGTCACGACGAGCTCATGGTGATCAGTGGAGTACCGGTCGGCGACCATCCGTGCTTTGTGGCGTTCGTCGTACCGACTGTCCTCGAAGCCGATGCAGAATGTCTTGACCGGCTCGGTGCTCTGCATCGCCATGGCGGCGACCACGGCGGAGGAGTCTATGCCCCCGGACAGGAATGCCCCGATGGGCCGCTCGCTCACCATGCGGATCCGGGTCGCGTCCAAGATCAGTTCGCGTAGCCGTTCCTCCTCCTCCCGCTGGTCCACCACCGGTCGTGGGGTGCGGTTCGGCTGCCAATAGCGGTTGACCGTGATCCTGCCGTGCTCCCAGACGAGCACGTGTCCGGGGGAGAGCTTGTGCACGCCCTGGTAGATGGACCACGGCGCGGGGACGTACTGGTACGTCAGGTAGTGATGCAGGGCGACGGGATCGATCTCGCGGCCCATGCCGGGGTCCTGTGCGAGGGACTTCAGCTCGGACGCGAACCGGATAGAGGAGTGGTCGGCCCGCCAGTAGAGCGGTTTCTTACCCACCCGGTCCCTGGCCAGAACCAGCCGCTGGTGGTCTCGATCCCAGATGGCGAAAGCGAACATCCCCCTGAGCCGGTGAACGAGCTCTACGCCGAACTCTTCGTAGAGATGCACCAGGCATTCGGAGTCTCCGGCGGTACGCAGACGGTGCCCCTTGGCGATCAACATGTCGCGGAGCTCGGCGAAGTTGTAGATCTCGCCGTTGAACACGGCCACGACGCGGTTGTCCTCGTTGTAGACGGGCTGGTCGCCGGTCGCCACATCGATGATCGCCAGCCGGCGCATGCCGAGTGCCGAGTGTTCGTCACTGTGGAAGCCCGCGCCGTCCGGTCCCCGGTGCACGATCACATCGCACATGCGGCGGACGAGTTCGGGGTCTGGGTGTGATGTTGTGGCCATTCCGGCTATTCCACACATCGGGTCTCCAGGAGTTGGCGGTACAGGTTGATGTGCTGGGTGGTCATGGCGGTTGCGTCGAGGTTCTTGCGTGCCCAGGCGCGTGCCGCGGTCGCCAGGGTGGTGGCGTGCCGGGGGTGGGTGAGCAGGTGGGTGATGGCTTCGGCCAGGGCTGCGGGGTCGGCGGGGGGGACGAGGAGGCCGCGGTCTTCGAGGAGTTCGGGTGTGCCGCCTACCGAGGTGGCGATGATGGGCCGGCCGGCGGCCATCGCTTCCATGACCGCGTTGCTGAGGCCTTCGGACAGGGAGGGCAGTACGACGATGTCGGCGCGGGCCAGGAGGCCGGCGGTACCGGTGCGGGATCCGAGGAAGCGGACGTCGAGGCCGAGTGTGGTGGCCTGGGTTTGGAGGGGGGCGTATTCGGGGCCGTCGCCGACGAGGATGATCGTGCAGGGGTTGCCCTGCCGGGCCAGGGTGGCGGCGGCGTCGACCAGGAACCGGTGTCCTTTGATCTCCAGGAGGTTGGCCACGCACAGGATGACGGGCAGTGGGGTGTCGATGTTCTCTGGTTCGGCCGGGTCGAAGGCCGTTTCGGGGAGGCCGTTGTAGATCACGCTGAGTTTGTGCGCGGGGAGGTGTTCGACGGTGCGGGCGTCCTCGGCGACGGCGGCGGCGTTGGCGATGACGTGGTCGGTGATGCGGTTCACGGCCCGTTCCAGAGCCAGCACACACCAGCGTTCCCGCTTGAAGAAGCTCAGACTGCGCCGGCCCGCGACGACGACCGGAACCCCCGCCAGCCGGGCGGCGGGTGTAGCCACGACGTAACCGAAGTAGAGAAACGCATGCAGCACCTGAGGCCTCAGATGTCGCAACAGACGTATGAGACGGGCGGCGGCGCGCAGGTTGGCGACCAGGGCCGACGGTTCAAAGGAGAGGGACGCGAAGCCGAGCCGGTGTACCTCGATCCCCACCAGGCGCAAAGTCTTCGCACACCCCTCATCTCCCCGCAGGACGAGCACGCTGACGTCGATATTCCTCGCGTGCAGTTGCCGGGCCAGCAGGGAGACCTGCGCCTCGGTCCCCCCGGGCAGCGCCAGCTGCGGAATGAGAAGTGCGACGCGCCGGAGGCCGGATCTATCGTTGGCCGCCACGACGTTCCCCTTCCGGAGGCTGCTCTTCGGTATGAAATCCAATGTGAGGTGCCACGTCCGCGGTTCTCAGCCGGACTGGTCGTCAGGTGTGCGGTGAGGGTGGGGACGTGACCGGCCGGCCGGGCGGGGCCGTTTGACAGGCGTCACCCTGAGGAGGGTCGAGAGAAGTCGGCCGCCGAGCCTGGCCAGGCGCGCCGATCGCCGACGTGCGGACGCCGGTTATTTGACGCCGCGGATGACGTACAGCCCGCGGTGACGTTCGATGGAGACCTCACGCAAAGCCAGCTCCTGCGTCCACCGCTCAAGGCGCCGCCGGGTCTGCGGCTTTTCGTAGCGCGGCGAGAGCCAGTCGAAGGTGTCCAGTACCGACCAGCTCCGGGCGGTCTCTCTGTCCGTCACACCCAGATAGCGATGGTTCGCGACCGGGATCAGGCGTGCCAGGCACTGTCCCGCCCACGGGACGGCGCTGAGCTTCATGGACAGGGGGAGCAGCTTCGGCACGGCCTTCTCCACGAGGGCGTAGAGCTTGGCGGGAGGCACGTGTTTGGTGATCGGACGCAGCAGCTGCCGGGGATGGGGATAGGCGACGATCGCCGCGTACACGTCGATGCAGAACCGGCCGCCGGGCCGCAGATAGCGGAACAGCGTCTTGAACGTCTTCTCGACGTCCGGCGTGTGCTGGATCACCCCGCAGCAGAACAGGAAGTCGAACGACTCCTCGGGAAACGGCAGTGCGTAGATGCTGGCCTGGACAAGCCTCAAACGAGGAAAGTGGCCGTTCGAGGCGGCGTTGGCGTGGACGGCGCTGGATATGTCGACCGACGTCACCTGGGCGCCGGTCTCGCACAGGACCTCGGTGAACCGCCCCGCCCCGCTGCCGCATTCGAGTACGGTCTTTCCCGTGAGCTCGGCGGCCGACCAGCCGCTCGCGTTCATCAGTCGATCACGCGAGATCGGCATGCCGGAGTGTGAGTCAAGCTGCGTCAGCCGGTGCTGGTTCCACTGGTATCCGAACCCCTCCGCGTAGTTGTCCCGGGGAACGAACCGTGGAATTCCATTGTCGATGGGGTATGCGGTCGAGCACGAATCGCACCGTAGTTCGGCCGCGGCACGGAGTGGACCATGACAGCGCGGGCAGCACAGCACGGACTGCCAGACGGCCTCGTCGTCCGTCTCGATGTCCGTGCCGCCGTCTACGCGTTTGGAAAGAGTCATTCGATTGCCTATCCAGCAAGACAACAAGGACGGCCACGCCGGCCGGTCCCTGGTTCCCGAGTCATGTTACGGAGTGTGACCGCACGGACACGAGCAGGTGGAAGGGTGTGTCCCGAGACGGACCGTTGAAAAAGTTGAAAAAGACGACGGGTTCCGTCCCTCGCGCAGGAAAACGTGAAGCTGTTTTGGGCGCAACATGATCCGCTCTCATCTAGCGTTGGGCGCGGTGACCGATCGGTATGTTCAGATCTGTCGCGAACTTCTGACGTATGAGGCGCGCGTAGGTGCTCAGGTATCGATTGACGAGCCTGTCGCTGGTTAGGTGGTCCACCGCCCACGCCTGCGCCGAGGCGCCCAGTCGCTTCGCGAGCACATGATCGGTGAGCAGGCGCTGGATCGCGTCGGCCAGAGCGGCGGCGTCGGCCGGGGGGACGAGCAGTCCGCGGTTCTCTTCGAGGAGCTCGGGTACGCCGCCGACGCGCGTCGAGACCGTGGGAAGTCCGGCTGCCATCGCCTCCATGATGCAGTTCCCGAGGGCCTCTGCCAGTGTCGGATGGGCCATGATGTCGGCGCGGGCCAGCCAGGCGTGCACGTCGGTTCGGAAGCCGGGAAAGCGAACGTCGATCCCGAGCTGCTCCGCTTGCCTCTCCAGGTTGCCGCGTTCCGGTCCGTCCCCGATCAAAACGATGGTGCACCTCAGCCCGCGGAGTTCGAGGAGCGCCGCGGCGTCGAGCAGGTAGCGGTGACCCTTGAGGGGCTGAAGCCTGCTCACGCAGATCACGACGGGGAACTCCGTTTCCAAGGGGGCCGGGCTATGTGGAAGAAACGCCGTGGGTGGGAGGCCGTTGTGGATCACACTGATTTTGTGGTGGACGCGGAAGCGGCTTGAGAGCTCGTCCGCGATGCTCTGGCTGACCGGAACGATGTGATCGGCCATGTGGTTGGCGGCCCTGTCTATGAGCGATGTCAGAAGACCTCTGCCGGTGATCATGAGTGGTGTGTGACGTCCCGCCACCACTAAAGGGACCCCGGCCAACTTACCTGCTGGTACACCGATGGCGTAGGAGTGGAACAGGTGGGCGTGAAGCACGTGAGGTCGGGCCTGGCGCAGGAGGCGTACGAGACGGCAGAACGCCGCGACGTCGCAGAGGAGCGCTCGCCGCCAGCCGGCGGTGCTGATGGTCCGGAAGCGCAGATGCACCACGGGAACCCCCGCATCCTGGAGAAACGCTTCGAAGGGGCCACCGTCGAAGAGCAGGAGTACGCGGCTGTCGACACCGCGGGCACGTAGTTCCTTGGCGCGCAGTACGACTTGGCTTTCCGCGCCACCTATGCCCATAGTGCCGATCATGTAGAAAACGCGTAATTCTCGGCCATCCGTCAGGCGACGATTATGCCTGAGGCGTCGCCCCTTATGATTTCTGATCATGGCTGTAGCATTACAGATCGCGACTGTATCTCCCATTCCAGGAGGTGGTGTGTCTCGCCGCTCATCCGTACTGGCCGGCCCATGTGAACGAATGGCAAATACATTGAAAAACATGGCCGTCCAAATCCGGCCAGGACGCTCGTGTCGTGAGACTTGCGTGCATGGCTAAGACTCCGCACCTTCAAAGTCCCTTGCCGGATCCCCTTGAACTTATGGGAAAAGTGTCGGCAAATCGGACTCTACATAAACAAGGATGGTCGGTTTGGTGGCGGAGGGTCTGGTGCTTTCACGTATTTAAATGGTTTCCCGCGGCGTTTGTGACCATATTTGCTGTGACGGTGCTGGGTTTCTTTGGGGTTTCCGTCCGGGATATGGCCTGCTTCGGCGCCTACATCGCGCTGGGGCTCGCGCTCCCGGGGCTGCTGCTGATCCGCGCCCTATACGGCGGCAGGCGGACGCTGGCCGAGGAGATCGCCCTCGGGCTGACGCTCGGCTACGCGATCGAGGTGCTCGCCTATGTCGCCGCCCGCGCGGCCGGGATGCCGCTGCTCGTCATGGCCTGGCCGATCACCACCTACGCGGTCTTCGTCGCCGTTCCCCGCCTGCGCCGGCACTGGAGAGGCGGGCGTCGCCTTACCGCGCCGCTCTGGTGGTCCTGGTCCCTCGCCCTGGTCACCATCTATCTGATCGCCTGGAGCGCCGCCAAGTTCTTCAGGACGCATGCTCTGACGTGGCCGGCGCTTGGGGCGGCCAATCTCGACATGCCGTTCCACCTGGCGCTGATCGGCGAGTTGAAGCACCATATGCCGCCCACGGTGCCGATGGTCGCCGGTGAGCCACTCTTCTACCACTGGTTCGTCTACGCTCACCTCGCGGCGGCGAGCTGGATCACCGGCGTGGAACCGCTGGTGCTGCTGTTCAGACTCTTCATGCTGCCCATGATGGTCGCCTTTGTCGTCCTGATAGGGATGATTGGACGGCGCGTGGTGGGCGCCTGGTCGGCTGGGTTGCTGGCCGTCGCGGGCACTGTCTTCATGGAGGCCCCGAACCTGTACCTGGGGACAAGCGTCGGAATCTTCACGTGGCGTCCCCCCCAGTCGTGGCTGAGCCCCACCCAGGCCTTCGGTGCTCTCCTCTTCGTGCCGGTCGTCATCCTCCTGATCAACCTTCTTGAGCGCAGGCGTGTCGCCCTCGGCTCCTGGGTTCTCCTGGGCGTCTTCCTCGTGGCGGTGATGGGGGCCAAGGCCACCTACCTCCCCCTGCTCGCCATCGGCCTGGCGGCGATCGCGGTGATCGAGGTGGCGAGACGACGCCAGATGCCCTGGCGCGTGCTCGTCGTGCTGGTGACTACCGTGATGTGCTTTCTTTACGCGCAGTTCGTGCTGTTCGGCCAGGCGCGCCTAGGGATGATCGTCGAACCGCTCGCCATGACCCGCAAGATATGGGCGGAGCTGACCGGTCAGGACGGAGACATCGAGCCGTTGTCGGCCTCGGCTCTCGGCGTCACGCTGCTGTACCTGCTGAGCTGGGTCATAGAGTGGTGCGGGATCTGGGGCCTGCTGAGCCGACCGCGGTTGCTGCTGCGGCCTGCCGTGGTTGTGATGCTCAGCATCGGGGCGGGGGGGTTCTGCGCCACGCTTCTGTTCGGGCACCCTCATCATGCCGAGATGTACTTCTCCGTGGCGTCCTATCCCTATCTGGCGATAGTCGCCGTCTACGGGATCTTCGTCATCGTTCGGCGGGCTCAGGTGCCTCCGCGTGTGACGGCGTACGCGGTCGGCGCGGCGATCGTAGCGACCTGCTCGATCCGTATGATCTTCGGCGTCCGGATCCCCCTGGACCCGGGCCAGAGCGAGATCCTCCTGTACCGGCCGTATATCGCCTTTGCGGTTCTCGCCCTGCCGATGATCGGCCTGCTCCTCGTCGCCAACAGGCGGCGCCTCGTCGTCGCCGGAGCCATCACGATCTCAATGGTCACGGCCGTCGGCCTGCCCGCGGCCTGGGCGGCCCGTGTCCTCTCGTCGGTCGTTCCCGCTCCGGCGGGCGGTGGCGCGGCCACAGGCCCGGGAGCGTCGGCGCCGGTGATCCGCAGGGACGCCTTGACCGCCGGACGATGGCTGCGTGCCCACTCGGATCCGGATGACCTGGTCGCCACGGACACACATTGCCGAGGAAAATCCGAGAACCCCTGTGACAGCCGTGAGTTCTGGGTGTCCGCGCTGACCGAACGACGCGTGCTGGTGGAGGGGTGGGCGTTCAGCCCGGCGAATTACCAGCACTGGCACAGGGGCCTCATAGCGGAGCACCTGCCGTTCTGGGACCAGGAGCGGATCCGGCTCAACGATGCCGCATTCCGATCGCCCTCGGCGGTTTCCATCCAGCGGTTACGGACACGTTACGGCGTGCGCTGGCTGTTCGTCGACGAGCAGCGCACCGGTGTGGACTCCAAGATCGGTGACGGCGCGAACCTGAGGTTCCGTTCCGGCGACTACGCCGTTTACGAGGTGCCAGACGGTACGGCCTGACTCCTTCGCCGCACCCCGGCCCCGCCGGTGCCCGCCTATCAATTCTCAGGCCGAGGTTGACCTGTGACAACGGATCGTGACGGCCGGGCATTAGCCGGAGTGCCGGATGGTTGAAGCGGGGAGCCGAAGCGCCCTCGGCGAGCATTCGCATTCCGGGCGGAAAGACTCGTCTTGGCGTCATCGCATCACCTATCCGATGAACAGCGCCATGGCGGCCATGGTCCGTTGCGCGCTCCTTGGCCTGGGGTTGCCGGCCGCCAATGGACATTCCACAGCGGCGGAAACCTATGGCTCCGGCAACTTGTCGCCCGCCCTTCGGTAAAGGCGGAGGACGGCATGCAGCCACTAATTCGGGTCCCGCATAAATTCAAGCGGACAGGTGGTCGCTGAGGCCATGCGTTCTTCGCGGAAGGGCTCAAACACCGGTGGAGGCACTTGTTCCGGCAGGCGGTAAGGGGACGGGATCGCGTCCGCTGTCCCACAGGCCGGCGAAACAACTGACCCCCCGTCACCGACAGGCCGGTGCTCTATTACGGGCTCGGAGCGGTTTGGGACGCGAGTGTCACCTGCGTGGGGATCGTCGTCGGCGACACGGCCTGCGGGATCCGGGAAGCGGCGGGCGACGGCTCCGGGGTCGGTCCCGACGTGCCCTTCCTCGCCGGAGAGGAGCCCTCCGGCCTGGCGCGCTGCGTCCTGACCGCCCGCGACTTCTCGCCGGCCGGCCGTTCATGGAGAGGATCGCCCAGATCATGCGCTGGTATCGGAACAACGAGCCATGGTAGCGACGGTTGAAGGAGAGGACCTGATGAACGGGGAGGAACCGATGGGGTGCCCGGTCGACCGGATCACGGCCGCATTGGTCTGCCCGTCCTGCCGCGTTCCCCTCGACGCGTCGTACGGATGCGCGGCCTGCGGAACCGGCGGTCACCGAACGGGAAACCAGCTCCGTTTTGCCGGCTTCGGAGACGCCGAGCTACGGGACGATCCGCTCAATCGGATCAAGGAGACCGTCAAGCGCCGTTTCGGGCCCGCATATCCGCTTGTGATCCAACTGCTCTCACCTGTGCTGCTGAGACGGTTCATCCGCCCCTTCCTCATGAGTTTCGATCTTGATCGTGATCTGGTGGCGGATCTGGGGTCGGGTACCAACCGCTATGATTCACGACTCCTCTGTGTGGACGGGGGCGCGTACGCCAACGTTGACATTGTGGGTGACCTGCGAACACTGCCGATCGATGACGGGGCTCTCGCCGGTATCGTCAGCATCGCCGTACTCGAGCACGTGCCGGATCCGCAGGCTCACGTTCGGGAGATGTGGCGCGTGCTCAGGCCGGGAGGGCGAGTGCTGTGCTACGTGCCCTTCATGCAGCCGTTTCACGCGTCACCGTATGACTACCAGCGCTACACCGAGGCGGGTATGAAAACCCTCTTCAGCCGTTTCGACGTGATGCATGTGCGGATAGGCGCGGGTCCCACCTCGGCCATGCTGTGGACGTTCCAGGAGTGGCTGGCCCTCCTGCTCTCGTTCGGCAGCAGGCGGCTCTACCGCGTGCTGGCCCCCCTGATGTGGTTGCTCTCGCCCATCAAGGTCCTCGACGTCCTGCTGGCGCGGCACCCCAACGCCACGGTGGCGGCCAGTGGGTTCGTGATCGAGGCGCGGAAGCCGACGGAGGCCCGGCCGGAGTAGCGGCCGGGCCTCCGCAGTGCGCTCATCGACGTCGAACACCATGTCAACCCGGTAGCCGGTGCACTGGCGGCTGCCGACGGGAAGGTGCTCGCCATGCCGTGGGCGCGCCGAACGAGAAAGCCTGGGGTCGGCAGGGTTGACCGGTGTGACCTAAGACTTACGTAATGGATCACCAATGGACGGCAGCGCAACGTCTGCCGGCTGATCCTTCCGTTGTTCACTTCGGCTGTGAAAGTAACCGATCGGGAGACGATTCCCTTCAATCGAACGCATATCTCGCCGAACGAGCTGGACTATCTCGCCGAGGCCGTATGCCGGCGATCCACCTGCGGAGACGGGCCGTTCACCCGGCAGGCCTCCGAGCTCCTCGAGAAGATCACCCAGGCGGGCCGGGCGCTGCTGACCACCTCCTGCACGCACGCGCTGGAGATGTCGGCGATTCTGCTCGCCCTCCAGGTCGGCGATGAGGTGATCATGCCGTCGTTCACCTTCATGTCGATGGCCAACGCCTATGCCCTCCGCGGGGTGGTGCCGGTCTTCGTCGACTGCAGGCCCGACACCCTCAACATGGACGAGCGGCTGATCGAAACCGCGATCACCGATCGCACCCGGGCCGTCGTGGTCATGCACTACGCGGGTGTCGCCTGCGAGATGGAGGCGATCGGAGAACTGTGCGAACGGTATGATCTCGCGCTCGTCGAGGACAACGCCCACGGTCTGGGCGGGGCCTATCGAGGCCGGCCTCTCGGTTCGTTCGGCAGCATGGCCACCCAGAGCTTCCACGCGACCAAGAACGTGCAGTGCGGGGAGGGAGGCGCGCTGCTTCTGAACGACGCGGATCTGGTGGCGCGAGCCGAGGTCATCCGGGAGAAGGGCACCGATCGCAGCAGGTTCTTCCGCGGGCAGGTGGACAAGTACAGATGGGTCGACATCGGATCGAGCTATCTTCCGTCCGATGTTCTCGCCGCACAGCTAACCGCCCAGTTGGAGTCGTTCGGCACGATCCAGGCCCGGCGCCATGCGGTATGGCGCCGGTATCACGATGAACTGGCGGACTGGGGTGCGGTGAACGGGGTCGCCCAGCCGACGGTCCCAGATGGCTGCGCCCATCCGGCGCATCTGTACTATCTCTTGCTTCCGGATCTGGTGAATCGGCAGGAGTTGATCGCCCACCTCTCGAAGAGGGATGTGCAGGCGGTGTTCCACTACCAGCCGCTGCATTCCGCGCCCGCAGGGGTGCGATACGGGCGGGTGGCCCCAGAAGGATGCCCGGTCACCGAGGAGGTCGCTGACCGCCTTGTACGGCTGCCGCTGTTTGCTGATCTGACCGAGGCCGACGTCGACCACGTGATCAACGCCGTCCAGAGCTACGAGGTGAACTGATGGGGTGTGACGTGATCCAGGCGCGAGCCGTACGGGCTCGGGAATCACCCCTGGAGTCACCCAGGTCCGGGTGTCCGGCCAGGCGTTTCGCCGCTCCCGTTGAGGTCGGGCCTCCATTCTCCGAGGTCCGAAGGCCGTCTACAGATCGGCCGCATCCGTCATCGTGCATCGACACCCGGTTGGCCACCTCGGCTGGTTCATGAAGCCGATCGCGCCCGGCCGGACCGTGATGCTCGCCGGCTCTCTTGCGGATCGGCGGCCATGTGCGCAAAGAGGCCGCAGACGCCATCGCGGGATCTGCCTATGACAGGAATCATGCGTGCGGCCGCTGGGAAGACGCTGGTCTCCACCAATTCTGCCGCACACGGAAGTCACTGCCTGACACATCTTTGTTCAGCGCCATCGAGGTGTAGCGGGCTGATCGGGACGAAGGCTGAGATCCATTAGGTCTCGACGAGCGACCCGAGCCAGGTCACGAGCGCCGGAAGAGTCTGTTCAGGCGGTAACACGCGATGACCGGAACCGTCTCTGACGCCAACCCCGGTTGATTTCCGGTGGCCGACCATAACTCATTCGATCCCGTTACTCGATCACGATCCGGAGTGACTGCCATATGGTTGAAGTCGGAAGCGGGACCGCCCACGAGAAGGATTCACGTCCCGGGTGGCGAGCTCTGGTTTCGGCATTTTGGGGCCGACGTGTCGCATATCTGCTGGCCAGCGCCATGACGGCTGTAGTCTATTGCGCTCTCCTGGGGCTGGGGCTGCTTGCCACCAAAGATCGGGTTCCTTATGTCTTCCTGCTTGTGGCCTGCCAGTTCCTCACCTCGGTGATCGTCTATCCATGGTACAGGCTGGTGGTTTTTCGCGCTGCCGGGGAATCGTGGCTCGCGGGTTACCTGAGATTCTACGCGGTCGGACTGGGCTTCCTGGCGGCGTCCGTTGTCGGTGTCCCGATTCTGGTGGAATTTGTCGGTATTCCGATTATGGTGGCACAAGGCCTGCTAATAGCCGTGAGTCCGCCGCTAAGCTATTTGACGCACCGGGCGTGGACGTTCCCCAATCGGGAAAAAGTCTAGTCTTGCCAAGATGCCATACGTTCTTTGACAAAAGCGAAGGATGGCGGCGGGCTGCTAATTGGAGCTCCGCGTAAATTGAGTGTGCGGACGGTCGCTGTGGCCAAGCGCTCTTGCTGGAAGGACTCAACAACCATGAAGGCACTCGTTCTAGCGGGTGGCAAGGGGACGAGGCTGCGCCCGCTGACCCACACCTCGGCGAAGCAGCTGGTCCCCGTCGCCAACAAACCGGTGCTCTACTACGGACTTGAGGCGATACGGGACGCGGGCATCAGCAACGTCGGGATCATCGTCGGCGACACGGCCCATGAGGTCCGGGAAGCGGTCGGGGACGGCTCGAAGTTCGGCCTCGACGTGACCTACATTCCCCAGGAGGCCCCTCTGGGGCTTGCGCATTGTGTCCTGATCGCTCGGGAGTTTCTCGCCGATGAGCCGTTCGTGATGTATCTGGGCGACAACTTTCTGGTGGGCGGCATCAGAGACCTGGTGGAGGCATTCTGCGAGGCTGACAACGACGCCCAGATCCTGCTCACCAGAGTCGCCGAGCCACAATTCTACGGAGTCGCCGAGCTTGGACCGGACGGCGGGATCATCGGGCTGGAAGAGAAACCGGAGCACCCGCGTAGTGATCTCGCGATCGTGGGGGTCTACACGTTCTCTCCGGCCATCCATGAGGCGGTCAACGCGATCACGCCTTCCGCCCGCGGAGAGTTGGAAATCACGGACGCCATCAAATGGCTCATCGACAACGGTGGCCGTGTCCGTTCGCACTTCGTGAGCGGCTACTGGAGAGATACCGGACGTCTGCAGGACATGCTGGAATGCAATCGCATCGTCCTGGAGGCGATCGAACCAGACATCCGGGGAACCGTTGACGGGTTCTCGGAGATAACGGGGCGCGTTGTCATCGAGTCCGGGGCGGTGGTGGAGAACTCGGTGATCCGAGGGCCTGCGGTCGTCGGTACCCAAAGCAAGGTGAACGGCTCGTACATCGGCCCCTATACCTCGATCGCCGAGGGCTGCGTGCTGGAGGATGCCGAGGTGCAATACAGCATAATTCTGGGAGAATCCGTCATTAGAGGCGTCTCAGGGCTCACGTACTCCCTGATCGGCCGAAACGTCGAGGTCATCCAGGCCAGAGGAGTGCCCAACACGCATCAACTCATGGTCGGTGACCACAGCAGGATTCAGGTGCGAGCATGAGAACCCTTGTTCCAGGCGGTGCTGGATCATCGGCTCCCATGATGTGCGATCGCTGCCGCCGGGAGGATATCCCGGCTATGAGAATGCTCATGTGACGGTGCTGGACAGGCTCACATATGCGGGCAACATGGCGAATCTGCGCCCGGTGGCCGAGCATCCGTGCTTCACATTCGTTAGGGGGACATCACCGATGCCCGGTTACCGGCCGACGTGGTGCCGGGGCATGACGTGATCGTGAACTTCGCCGCAGAGACTCATGTCGACCGATCGACAAGCGGCCCCGGGGAGTTCGTGGTCACCAACATGCACGGCCTGCAACGCCTCCTGTAGGCGGCGCTCGATACCGGCGCGCGTACAGTCGTTCAGGTTTCCACGGACGAGGTGTACGGATCCATCGCCGCGGGGTCCTGGACCGAGTCGGACTCCTTGTTGCCCAACTCGGCCGCCAAGGCGGGAGCCGATCTTCTCTGCCGTGCCTATCACCGGACCCATGGGCTCGATGTGCGGGCGACCTGCTGTTCCAACAACTACGGCCACTGCCAGTACCCGGAGAAGGTCATCCCGCTCTTCGTCACCAACCTCATCGACGGGTATCACGTGCCCTTTGAAGAAAACCGGTCGAGTGCTGCGGTTTGAATCGCTCTGGCCCAGGTGGAGACTCTGACGAACCCGAGTCCGGCGGAGCCGGCTTGATGGACGGGCCCACACCCGCCGCCGTAGGGCCATTCGGACTTCACGGGCGCAGCACCGAGTAGAGGATCTGGTCGTGCCAGCCGCCGTCCCGCCATTGGGCGCGGCGCAGGACTCCCTCGCGTTCGAACCCGGCCTTCTCCAGAGCGCGCTGCTCGCCGTAGTTGGCGATGTCCGTGAAGGACTGGATGCGCTCGGCTCGCGTGTGGGCGAACAGATAGTCCACGAGCTGGCGCTGAGCCAGTGTTCCGATGCCCTGGCGGCGGAAGTCGGAGAAGACACAGATGCCCATCGCCCAGCACCAACACGTAGAATTCGGTCCCCAGGAGGTCGTCCACCACACCACCCATCCGGCCGGACCGTCGTCGACGTCGATGGTGAGGCGACCGGAGTCGGTGCCGAGGAATCCGTTCTCGGCGAACTCCTGACGGAGCCCGTGAGAAGAGCGGTGTCCATACCACTGAAGCTCGCCTCTGAGCTCGGGGGTAGCCCGTTCCGCCTCGAAGACGTCCAGGTCCTCCTCGCGGACCGGCCTCAGTTTGATGACCTCCATGACCTTCCTTTCATATGGCTTGCGCAGGCCTCGTGGCAGAGCGGTTCCAGCGGTGCCGGCTCGGGAGGAGGTCGGCCCGACGGATCGGTTCGGGTTGGCGCCAGGTGGACGCGAGCCGCAGGACATCGTTCCAGACAAGACTTTCAAAGCCGACCATGTGAGACCGGCATGCTGGAATGCGAACTGAAACGCGTTGGCCGATGCCCACTTCACTGACATCCGGCCCCCTCCGCTTAGTCGCCTTCAGGACGAGTCGTAAAATTCCATTGTCTATGGGACGCATGGCCGGGCACGCGTCGCATCAAGGACCGCTCCCCGGATACGCGGATCACGACAGCGCGGGCGGTGTAGCGTGGGGCGCCGGGAAGCCCCGATGTCTGCGCCACCAGACATGCGTTCCGAAAGAGTCATTCGATTGCTTATCCAACTAAATAGGAAAGATGACCACGTGGGCCGAGGCTCCCGTTCCCGAGCCATGCTATGGATCGTGGCCTCCCGAAGACAAACATGCGGGAGGCGTGTCCTGAGCTGTATCGCCGGAAAGGCCGCCGGCCTCTCGATCCGCATGAAGAACCGGCAAGAATAATGCCGGGGTAAGGATGTCCGCCCCCCGCCTGTGGCGCTGCGGTGGTCCCTCTCCCGGCCTGATCGCCGCCTGGTGGCAGGTCCAGGCCCCGGCATCTCCGGCTTGAACTGCGAAAACACCAACGAGCGCGACGAAAGGCCATTCCGCCGGCCTTAGGGCACCGACCCGTACGAGGCAGCGACCGGACCCCGGGCATGACCGAACCCAAAACCCGCCTCCATAGAAGATCAACTCGATGTGAGTTGATTACTCCAAGATCATGAAAGATTCAAGGGGGGCGTAGAAAATCGTGGTCTCATCCTTGATTTCATCAATATAGTGTAAATCCGGCCTGCGGGCCCGACCGGTCGACTCGGCAGTCATGAGACTGACACTATGACTAGTGTATCCGTCGTAATTCCATGTTATCGATCCGAGCAGACGCTTCCAGTGCTGGTTGATCGCCTCCTTGTTGTTTTGTCAACCACCGCCTCCGTGTTCGAGGTCATACTTGTTGTCGACGGTTCACCGGACAAGACATGGGAAGTCGCCCAACAGCTTGCCGATCGGTATGAAACAGTCCGCGCGCTGCTGCTGGCCCGGAACTACGGGCAGCACAACGCTCTCGTCGCTGGCATCCGCTGTGCTCGCTACGACATCGTGGTCACCATGGACGATGACCTTCAGCATCCACCAGAAGAGATCCCCAAACTTCTGGCAGGCCTCCGGCCTGACCTCGACATCGTCTACGCGGTCCCACGCGCTGGGACGCACGGATTCATGCGTGATCTCGCCTCCAGATCGCTCAAGATCGGACTTTCTGGGCGATTCGGCGAGGCAACAGGCCAAGATATCTGCGCGTTCCGTGCCTTCCGCAGTTTTTTACGCGAATCATTGGACGGGGTCGCAGGTCCCCATGCTCTAATCGACATCTCGTTCTCGTGGGCCACCATGCGGGTCGGAACCGTCCCGATAAAAATAGAGCGTCGACTTATCGGGCGCTCCAATTATACCGTTCCGATGCTCATTCGCCATGCGGTCCATGTCATGATTGGATACAGCACTATCCCGCTTCGCCTGGTCACCTATTGCGGGCTGCTGGCGGGGGCTCTCGGCGCGGTCCTTCTCACTGTATTTCTTTGGAACTACTGGTGGGGGGACAGCACGCTCAAAGGGTTCACGTCGATAGCGTCCATGATTTCACTGTTCGCCTCTGCCCAGATGGTCGCCCTTGGAATCATCGGGGAATATCTCGGCAGAATCCATGTGGAGCGCATGGGGCGTCCCACGTACATCGTTCGCGAACGGTCTGAAAGTCGCGACTCACGCCTGCCGGTGACGCCTGACGTGAACGCGGAGACTTTCATCCACCCGGGAGTCGGCGCTCACGAACGGTAGTCCGATCCGAAGGTCTTCCCGGGAGACCCATACGAAGCCCGAGCAAGTCGAAAGTGTGGGGCACATGAAACGGGTTGCGATAGTGCAATCAAATTATATTCCATGGAAAGGATATTTCGACCTGATTGCCCACGTCGACGAGTTCATACTCCTCGACGAGGTGCAATACACTGACAGAGACTGGCGTAATCGTAATCGCATAAAAACGGCGACGGGCCCTAGATGGCTCTCGATCCCGCTCACGCACGGTCCTCGGAGCCGGCTGATCAACGAAATGGTCATTGCCGACCCGAACTGGAACATCATGCACTGGCGAGCTCTCACGCAGGCGTATCGGAAGGCCGCATATTTCGACGAGTTCGCGCCGGCCCTGGAGGTGCTTTACCGTGGATGCCGGGATGAGCGGCTTTCCGAAATAAACAGGCATTTCCTCGAAGGGCTCTGTTCGGTCCTTGGCATCCGAGCCGATCTGCGCTGGTCCACCGACTACGTCACCACGGGATCCAAGACGGAGCGCCTCGTCGATTTGTGCCAGAAGGCGGGTGCCCATGAATATATTACCGGTCCGACTGCGCGGGCCTACCTCGATGAGAGCCTATTTCGGAGAGCGGGCATCGAGTTGCGATGGTTCGACTACTCGAGCTACCCGGAATATCCACAGATCCACCCACCGTTCGACCACCGGGTGAGCGTCCTTGATCTTATATTCAACACGGGGCCGAATGCCATCGAACACCTGAAGATCGCTACTTCTGGGCGGGCATCACGGTGAGCGCCGGCTCGATGCTGTTTCTCTGGTGGAGCTGTCGGAAAGCCGACCAGGCCAGGACATGACGGTGACGGCCATCGCCGTCCAGCAGGCCGGAACGGTGGCCTTGAGCGGCCTCGGGTTCTGCCCGGTCTCGTCTTTCCAGCACAGCCGGGCGCCCAGGTCGGGCGTCGCCCTTTCATCACCGGCCACTGCTCGGCGGCCCAGGTCTCGATCACCTCCTCGTCAGGCTCTCGGCTATGTAACTTCGGCGCTTCACGCCCAGAGGCTCTCAGTGGCAGGGCCCCATCGATCACTTCAACAGCCGGCAGATTCACCGGAAAAGACACTTCGGAGAGGTCCCTGTCCCTATCGAAGCCGAAAAGACGGCATCCGAGCTTCCACGACATCACGGGCCTGAGCGGCTCGTTTCCCTGAACGACGCGTGGAAGCTCGGTCCCGGTAAGACCGTAATCTGTGACTGGATTACTAAGGCGAAGTGAACACCACATCAACCCAGTAGTTGCTGGACTGGTTGCTGTTGACAGGGAAATTACTCACTGCGCCGTAGCGGTATACGCCGTTTCCGCCTGCCGTGCTATCCGCGGGCGCGATGAGCGGGCCGTTTGCGTATTGCGTTGTGAAGTAAGGCCTCGTTACCGACCAGTACCCGGATGTGGTGTGGTAGGAGGCGATGTAGGTGGTGTCGGCGGTGATGCTCACCGGTGTGGGGAAGTTCACCTGTTGCCACCCGGACGCGGTCTCGTTGGTGAAGACCGCGCTCGCGAGCAGCTGGCCATCGGTGGTCCACAGGCTTCCGGTGTGCGTCCCGGTGTTCTGCGGACCCTTGTAGAAGCGGATGCCGTCGATGGTTCCGGCCGTGGTCGTCTTGAATTTCACACCGAGTGTAATGGCACTGGGGTCGGGCTGGGATTGGACGGCCGGGACCACCGTGTTGTCCCATAGGCTGTTCGAGGGGGTGAATACGACATCCACCCAGTAGTTGCTGGCTTGATAAGTGTCGGTTGGGAAGGAGTTCGTGGCGCCGTATTTGTATACGCCGTTTCCGCCTTCCGCGCCGCTCGCGGGCGCGAGGAGCGGGCTGTTCATGTATTGCGTTGTGAAGTAGGGTCTCGTTACGGAATAGAATCCGGATGTGGTGTTGTAGGAGGCGATGTAGGTGGTGTTGGCGGTGATGTTCACGGGTGCGGGGAAGTTCACCTGTTGCCACCCGGACGCGGTCTCGTTGGTGAAGGTCGCGCTCGCGAGCAGCTGGCCGCTGCTGGTCCACAGGCTTCCGATGTGCGTCCCGGTGTTCTGCGGGCCCTTGTAGAAGCGGATGCCGTTGATGGTTCCGGCCGTGGCCGCCTTGAACTTCACGCCGGCCGTGCTGGCATTGGCATCGGGCTGGGACTGAACGGCCGGGACCGCTGCGTTGTTCCATAGGCTGTTCGAGGGGGTGAATACGACATCCACCCAGTAGTTGCTGGCTTGATAGGAGGCGGTTGGGAAGGAGTCTGTGGCGCCGTATTTGTATACGCCGTTTCCGCCTTCCGCGCCGTTCGCGAGCGCGAGGAGCGGGCTGTTCGTGTATTGCGTTGTGAAATAGGGTCTCGTTACGGAATAGAATCCGGATGTGGTGTGGTAGGAGGCGATGTAGGTGGTGTTGGCGGCGATGTTCACGGGTGTGGGGAAGTTCACCTGTTGCCACCCGGACGCGGTCTCGTTGGTGAAGGTCGCGCTCGCGAGCAGCTGGCCGCTGCTGGTCCACAGGCTTCCGATGTGCGTCCCGGTGTTCTGCGGGCCCTTGTAGAAGCGGATGCTGCTGATGGTTCCGGCCGTGGCCGCCTTGAACTTCACGCCGGCCGTGCTGGCATTGGCATCGGGCTGGGATTGGATGGCCGGTACGGCCGACGGTGGCCAGATGCTGCAGGGGGAGCACCCTGGGACGACGGTGACGGTCAGTTCCGTCGGAGTCCCCTGAATATTTCCGATGTCATCGACCGCTCGGGATTTGACCGTTACCGTTCCGCTGCTGGGCGTTGTCCAGTTGTATCGCCAACTGGTGCGACCCGTTGCCTGAAACCATCTCGTCCCGCCGTCGAATGAAACCTCGACTCCGCCGACGACCCCGCCTCCGGTGTCGGCCGCCGTCCCTTGAACGGGGATGACGGTTCCAGCGGGTACGGTGCCGCCACTTGCCGGATAGGTGATTGCCGATGTGGGCGGAGTGGTGTCCGTTGACGCGACCGCCGGAACCAAACCCGGCTGGATACTGGCCGGCTGGGCTTTCATGTCGGCCAGCAGGTTGACTGTCGCCTGCTGCATCCGGATATCCGTGGGGGGCGTACCGCCCAAGCGGCCGCCGCCTGCGGGTTTCAAATCATGATTGTCATCGAGTCCCCAGGACCACTGGACGGTCCCCGTGCCGAAGACCAACGCGCCACTCGCATGCCTGTAGAGCGTAAGGCTGTGTGTCGGGGTTCCGGCGCCGTAGGTGCTGCCGAAGTTAAGCAGGTACGTCGATGGTTTGATCAAGGTTGTCTTGGAGAACTTCACCAGCCCCGCCGGTGCGAACCCGTTGTCGGATGCTTCGTCCCACTCGTACCCCAGCGTTCCAACGGGAAAGGTCGCCACCTGTCCGGGTTGCAGGTTGGAAATAGACGTGTTGCGCCACAGTCGCATGTCGCTATATTCGGCGGAAACGGCGATGGCATCGTTTGCCGGGGTATTCACCATGAAAAAGGTTCCGGTTAAGGCGTTCTCGGGTCTTCCGCCATCCGATGGAGGGGAGAAACGGGGATCGCGCCACGTCCCTGTCCACTGTGGACTCGGATCGATCTTGGCGTTGGCGTGAGTCTCCTTGTAGCAGACCAGTGTCCGGAAAGGGGTACCCGTTGCATCCAGAGAGTTCTCCCATCTGGTTTTCCAGAAAACCTGGTTTCCAGAGAGGAAGATGAGACTCACCCCGTTGTCCCGGGCGTTCTGGACATTGCTTCGCATTTCATTGGACCAGTACTCGTCATGTCCGGAGGAGACGAATACCTTGTGTTCAAGCAGCTCCGCCCCCCGGCTGGCCGTGTCGACATTGCTGGTGTAGCTGACGTCGTACCCGTTGGCCTCGATCCATCTGACCATAGGATACTCGGCCATGAAGAAACTGCTGCGGGTAAAAAGCGGGCGGTTGTAGCTGACCTTGTAGGCGCGCCCCACCGGCTTGCCGAGATAGAGGCTGTTACCGCCATACTGGTTGTACGCCTGCCATGTGGTGTCAGAGGTTTGAAGTAAGATATCCGAATTGCGGGAATCGTCCCGGATGATGAATAGGATCTGACTGGTCCCGGCCGTGCCGTCTTCCCGTATCAAATTCGCGGCATAGACTCCGGAAACGGCGTCACTCGGCACCGGCCAGGAGGCCGACAGTCCCCAGTTTCCGCAATCGATTAGGCCGGTCGTCGTGTCACCCAAACAGGCCGGTTGCGTCTGGGGCAAGGGGGCGGAGGGGTCGATCGCCGTTATCAGCCGTGCGCCCATGCCGCCATAATATCCAATGCGGTAAATATCTATACGATAATCGGTCGCATTGGTGTTCACCTTGAATTGGACGTTCTCCCCCTTGTTCACACTCATTTGAGTGGTGTACCCCTGGATGTTGGAACTCTGCGTCGGTACGTCCCACTGGCTGGGAGGACTGCCCGGCAGACTGTTCTCTATACAGACGACAGAAGTGGGCGGGCAGTCGGCTCTGCGTCTCAGGGCATGGGGAGATCGACTCCTGATCTTCGTGCCGTGTGCGCTGTCGGTTGCGCCCTTGACGGGCGACATCTCGTCGGAAGGGGAGGGGGAGGGGATGAGCCTGGAATTGCTCGGCGCCGGCCTGGCGGATTCCATCCCGTTCTCCATCGGGCCTGCCGACGCCATCACGGTCAGCGATGCGGCCTCCGGGGCGGGGAGAGGAGGTAAGGCCGCCCCCAGTAAGCCGAGCATGGCCACCGCGCCGCCTCCGAAGGTGATCGCGCTCCGGAGAATCCGCCGCAACCTCGGATCGGACTGTTGCTTGTCATCTGGCACTTAAACTCCTCACTCGAACCATTGCAGTAGATGACTAGACGACTGAAAGCCTGACAATCTGATGACCGAGAAAGGCCAGGGACGCTCCCACCTGGGGGTGTCCTTGCCAGACCTTTATTGAGCTTCTGTTGAAGGGGACACTCCTGACGGCCGGGTCGACTCTGGTGACGTGCCCTCAGCAGACCGGCCCCGGGCCTCGTGGACGGCGGTGGCGCCGCCGAGGCGGGTGGCGGTGAGCCGACGCTCTCGGATCTCGAGGGCTGAGGCCGTGAACGTGGCAGTTCGCCATCGACCGGATCTGCTGCACCGCCACCGCGATCAGCTGTGATCTGCTCACCTGCTTCTGCCCGCTGTGCCGCGACGACGATCTCGTGACCGCCGAGCTCCGCCGCATCGCGGGCCGCCCCTCCCGCGTCCAGTCCCGGTGATACCTCCGCACGGCTGCGCGTCTGGCTTTCTCCGCTCTCCATGTCCACGCGCACTCGCCTGATCCCGCGCCGCACGACGGCCATGGGCCGAGTGGGTCACCATGGCCGTCGTGCGGACTGCGGGCATTGCCCGCACCAGCCTGCCGGCGGCAAGCCGTCCGGACGATCAGAAGAACATCCGCGGGCGCGTGGAACCTCGCCCGGCGGGCGTGAGCCAGGCCGCCACGCCGCCCGGACACCGAAATCAGCGATCGGCTACGGCGTCAGCCGGCCACACCTTTGACCAGGAAAGATCGAGGCCAAGGCGAAACGAACATCACGTCGGCCCGGTGGTCGCCGGACCGGTAGGAGCCGGTCGGGAAGGAGTTCTTCGCGCAACATTTGTATACGCCGTTTCCGCCTTCCGCGCCGTTCGCGAGCAGCCGGCCGCCGCCGGTCCACAGACTTCCGGCGTGCGTCCCGGTGTTCTGCGTGCCCTTGTGGAAACGGATGCCGCTGATGGCTCCGGCCGTGGTCGCCTTGAATTCGATGCCGAGCGTAACGGCCTTGGAGACGGGATCACGTTGGACGGCCGGGATCGCCGCGTCGTTCAAGGGTTATTCGCAGGGGTGAACACGACATCCACCCAGTAGTTGCTGGCTAGATAGCCGGCGGTTGGGAAGGAGTCCGTGGCACCGTATTTGTATACGCCGTTTCCGCCTTCCGCGCCGTTCGCGAGCGCGAGGAGCGGGTCGTTTGTGTATTGCGTGGTGAAGTAGGGCCTCGTTACCGAATAGAACCCGGATGTGCTGTGGTAGGAGGCGATGTAGGTGGTGTTGGCGGTGATGTTCACGGGTGCGGGGAAGTTCACCTGTTGCCACCCGGACGCGGTCTCGTTGGTGAAGGTCGCGCTCGCGAGCAATTGGCCGTCGCTGGTCCACAGACTTCCGACGTGCGTCCCGGTGTTCTGCGCACCCTTGTAGAAACGGATGCCGTTGACGGTTCCGGCCGTGGTCGCCCTGAATTTTACGCCGGCCGTACTGGCTTTGGGATCGGGGTGGGACTGGGAGGCCGGGACCGCTGCGTTGTCCCATAGGCTGGTCTGCACGGTCTGGATCAGTTCGGGCGACCTGCTCGGGGCGAAATGGACGATGGCCTCACCGTCGGGGGTGTCGCCGCCGAGATAGACGGCGGTGATCGAACGTTGCCCGGCGGCCAGGCTCGAGGTCGTGAAGGTGGCAGGACCCGAGTTATCGTGCCAGCCCGAGCCGATGACGGTCGAGCCATCCTTGAAGACCACCTCGCCCTGGGGGACGAGCGAGCCCGTGACCGGGCTCACCACGGCGGTGAAGGTGACCGGTTGTCCCTGCTGGGAGGGGTTGGCCGACGTGGTCAGGGTTGTCGTGGTCGGCGGGTTGTTCGGCACGTTGATACGGGTTTTCGGTGGGTCACTGGCGCCTTGGAGCGTGACCGTGTTGTTGAGCGCGAAGGCGCGGCCGTAGAGGGTGGCGCCGGGGCTCACCGTCACCGATGTCAGCGCCAGAACGTTTCCCCGGAAGGTGGAGAACGTCCCGAGCGTCGCGGAGCCGCTGACCCGCCAGAAGACATTGTCCTCTTGGGCGCCGTTCACAAGGTTGATGTTGCTGACGTTCGCCGCGGAGAGGGTGGACGCGTTGAAGATGAAGACCGCGTCCGGATCATCGTCGGCATCGAGTGTGAGCGTCCCGGTTATTCCGAAGGTGCCGTCGGCGGAGTTGTAGACGCCCGGGGTCCTGGTCGTGCCGCCGAGCTCTGTCGGTATGGTGACGACAGGTGTCCGCCCGGCGATGTCGTTGTAGGCGGCGACCAGGTCGGCTTTGGCGCCGGACGCCGTAGCGTCGCCCGCGTGGACGGCTCCGCTCACCGTGCCGGGTGGGAATCCGGTCACCGAGATACCCGGACTCACTCCGAGGTCTCCGGTGATCGCCGTGAGGTTCGTATTCGTCACGGCGGTCCCGGCCAGAACGCCGAAGGGCGCGGCGTCGCCGAGACTCACCGGTGCCTGATCCGCGTTCGCGCTGTGTGGCGTTCCGACGATCACGCCCATCGACAGGACAGTTGTCAGCAGTACTACAAGCCGAGAGCGACCGACGCTCCGCCGGAGAAAGCCGCGGTGACCGGTTTCACGCTTCAGCTGTGCCGGCGAAGTCGTACCGGCCGGTTGCTCGGGTGGGTTGTAATGGGGTTTGGACATGGGAGTCAACTCTCCGGTGATCTCAGGTGTCGGACCTTGCGTGCAGTCCGTACATTAAGGATCAACCTTGCGATCCCTGCTTAACTTCTGCCCGGTTGGTCACTGTTTTTAATAAAAATTAAAGATGCCGGCGGTGAGAAACGCCGGCCTGGCGTCCTGGTCCCGTTGAAGGCGCCGCGACTCATGAGGGCGGACAAGGCTTTGATGATGTCATTATGCGTCTGCAGTGAATCGCGGGTCGAATTTCGTCGACGCTTGTTTAAAGCAGAATTCATCTGCGGATGTCTTCCGTGGTCAGTGCCCTGATGGGTTCGCCGTCCAGCCTCGGGATTCCCCGGCGGATTGCAGTGACTTTGATTGTTTTTATGAGAGAATCCGCTTCGGATGGCCGCTTGCCCGGCCAGGGCGCTCACGGTGATCAGGGGCGTACTCTCGCGGGGATTCCAGTGTTCCGCAGGCTGTCGCCGATGCGGCGACCGCCGTGTTCCTGCGAGGAATCAATGGGTTCTCCCTGCGGCAAAAATCGGATTTTCGAGTCACCGCATTGCATGGCGGTGCAAACGAGAGATGCCCATTCATGAAGTGGTGATGCTTGATCGAAGTTACGATTGGGGCAAACAAACGACACGCCGAGACAAAAGGTGTCCGTTTGGTCGGTATCTTTCGTGATCTCAACTCATTTAGTGAACGCGCACCATTGTGCCGTTATCCGGTTACCGTGGGAGGCGAGGTCCAGGCACAGGCGCATGCCGTGGTTCCGGAGTGCCCGGCTGGTGAGACATCGGATATGGCGGTGCGGGTCACGAGTCGCCTGCAGGGCAAGACGTCATGAGGCCCCGCGAACAGGTGATCGTCAATGGCGCCTGTTCCTGCGGAGCCTCGTTGTCGTTGACTCTGCCGTGTCCGTCGGCCAGTGGGCGGTCGGCGCACCAGAACGGATGCCGACGGCTCTGGGGGTACGGCAAGGCGGTAGGTGGTGCCGTCGGAGTCGGCGGGCGCTGTCCCGTTCGGCATCCCCGATCTCACGATCTGAGAACGCCGGAGTCAGGAAAAGGTGCTGATCTATGTCGTTCCGCGGTCGAGCACCTGCTGATTCACCACGGGTGATTCGCTCGGGGCGAAGTCGACCCAGGCCTCGCCGACGGAGGTGCCACCGGCCACGTAGACAGCCGTGATGGGGTGCACGCCCCTGGTGAGTTCCGCGGTCGTGAACGTCGCGACGCCGAACTCGTCGAGCATGGCCGAGCCGATGACGACGGAGTCGTCCTTGAAGAGCACTGTATTGGTGGGGCTGACCCCATGGAAGTCCCCGCTGACCTTGGCGGCGAAGGTGACCGGATCCCCCAATCGGGACGGGTTCAACGACGAGGTGAGGGACGTATCGGTCTCCGGGGCGTTCGGCAGCATGATCTGGGTGGCCGGCAGGATGGTCGTGCCGTTCAAGGTGACCACGTTGTTCAGCGCCATGGCACGGCCGTGCATCGCCGCGCCCCTCATCACCTTGACATCGTTCAGGGCCAGGACGGTCCCCCGAAAGGTGGAGTATTCCCCCAGGGTCGCCGAATCGCCGACCTGCCAGATGATGTTGTCCTCTTGGGCGCCGTTCGTGAGGTCGATGTTGCTGGTCTTTGCCGTGTTGAGAGCGGAATCGGCTTGGAAGATGAAGGTTGCGTCCGGGTCGCCCTGAGCGTCGAGTGTGAGCGTCCCGGCCAGCTCGAAGACGCCTCCGGGAGTGTCGTAGACACCCGGCGTGATGGTCGCCCCTTCTCCAAGGTTCGGCGGGATGGTGGCGGTGGGCGTCCGCCCGGCCGCGTCGTTGTAGGCGGCGACCGCGTCGGCTTTTTTCTGCTGCGCCTCTGCGTCGTTCTTGTGCACCTCTCCGCGCACTATCCCCGGTGGGAAGCCGGTCATCGTGATGCCCGGGCTCAAGGCGACCGTACCGATGATCGTGGTGAGATCCGTGCTTGTGACCGCGTTGCCGGCCATGACCGCGCAGTCCTCGGCTTGCCCGAGGGTCACCGGCTGTATGTCTGCGTTCGCGCTGAGCGGCATCACAAGGGGTGCGCCCAATGTGAGGACAGCTACGAGAGCCGCTTCCAGGTAGGGGCTGAGGCCATTCCGACGGAGAGCGCGAGGGCGATCACTATTTATCATAAAATTGTCCCTTTGTCTGGTAATTTGAAATCGATGTGCACCTGAGAAATCGACCTTACTGTTGTCGTTCTCGCCATCCTGAATCGACATGCGGCGGACCCGCGAAATGCGGAGGCGACACGCCCAGGGACCCAAATCAATGTTGTGAGAACACTCGGCTCCTACAGTCAGGTCATATATCACTTGAAGTGACGGGGGTCCTGACATGGGAGAGAAGCTGGTCGTTGTCGGCCAGGGTTACGTCGGCCTGCCTCTGGCGATGCGGGCGGTCGACGCGGGGTTCGACGTCGTGGGGATCGACCTGGACGAGTGGCGGGTCAAACGGCTCAACGCCGCCGAGTCCTACGTCGAGGACGTCGGTGACGAGACGCTGTCCGCGGCCCACCGGTCGGGGCGCTACCTGGCCGACACCGACTACGCCGCGGCCGAGGGGTTCGACATCTGCGTGATAACCGTGCCGACGCCGCTGCGCGAAGGCGTTCCCGACCTGCGCCACATCGGTGCGGCGGGGGAGTCGCTCGCCCCGCTGCTGCGGCGGGGCGCCACGATGGTGCTGGAGTCCACCACCTATCCGGGAACCACCGAGGAGTACCTGCTGCCACTGCTGGAGGACGGCTCCGGGCTGCGGGCGCCGCAGGACTTCCACCTGGGCTACAGTCCCGAGCGGATCGACCCGGGCAACGCGCGCTGGCGCCTGGAGAACACGCCGAAGGTGGTCTCCGGGATCGACGGGGCGTCCCTGGAGAGGATCAGGGCGTTCTACGCGAGGATCGTGGACGAGGTGGTCCCGGTCTCCTCGCCACAGGTGGCCGAGCTGTGCAAGCTCCTGGAGAACACCTTCAGGCATGTCAACATCGCCCTGGTGAACGAGCTGTCGATCTTCGCACAGCAGCTCGGAATCGACGTCTGGGAGGCCATCGACGCCGCCTCGACCAAACCGTTCGGCTACCTGCGCTTCACCCCGGGGCCCGGCGTCGGCGGGCACTGCCTGCCGATCGACCCCTCGTACCTGTCCTGGAAGGTCAAGCGCAGCCTGGGGCACAACTTCCGGTTCGTGGAGCTGGCCAACGACATCAACGACCACATGCCGGAGCACGTCGTGCACCGGGTCGGCCTCGCACTGAACCGCCTGCGCAAGCCGGTCAACGGCAGCCGGGTGCTCGCACTCGGCCTCGCGTACAAGAAGAACGCCGGAGACTGCCGCGAGTCGCCCGCGATCGACGTGGTCAGGGGCCTGCGCAAGCTGGGCGCGGACGTGCGGGCCGCGGACCCGCACGTGGACTGCTTCCTGCTGCCGGAGGGCGTCGAGGTCGTCGCCTTCTCGGAACGGGAGCTGGCGGCGGCGGACGTTGTGCTGGTCCTCACCGACCACGACCACTTCGACTACGAGCTCGTCCAGCGGGTGAGCGGCTTCGTCCTCGACACCCGCAACCGCTGCCGCGGGCCCAACGTCGAGAGGTTGTGACCCACCGTGCTCCGCCGCGTCTCCCATGGGACGGCGCGTCGGTAGCGCGGGGAATCCCGGCCCCGAGGGGCCGGGAGAAGGGCGACGACGGTGGCCCCGCCGATGCTCCGCGGGGCTAGGACTTCATGACGCGGGCGATCAGTTCCTCGACCTGGCCGTTGAGCTTGGCCCCCCGGGGCCACCCGGCGTAGTGGGTGAGGAAGATGACGATCTCGCGCAGCTCGTCGGGGGTGAGGTCGCCGGTCCTCAGCGCCGCGTCCAGCTGGAGCCCGACGACGTCGTCCATGCCCTGCCCGACGAGCAGGCCGACCAGCAGCAGCCGCCGGTCGCGGGTCGAGATCCCCTCCCTGGACCACACCTCGGCGAACAGGTGCTCGACGGTCATCCCGAAGAAGTCGCCAGGACCGTCCCCGACGTGATCCCAGCCGTAGACCTGTTTCATGATCTCCAATCCGCGCCTCCGGCGGTCAGGAGTGTCATTCGTGTGATCGCTCATGGGGCACTCCGAGTCCGTCGGCCAGCCGTTCGAGGGCGAGGGCGGCCAGGGGGGTCTCCACCCCTCTGGCCCGTGCCAGTTCCAGTGCGAGGGTAAGGTCTTTCTCCCCCAGAGTCCTAACATGTAGCAATATGTCGTACCAGGGATCGTCCGGCGTTACAGGTCCCGTCGTCTTCCTCAACATGATCGCCCCCGGGCCGCCGGTGATCGCGTCCGAGTGCTTGACGGCCCGCGCCAGTGCCTTCAGCGAGATCCCGCACGACTCGGCCAGCCGTTGCGCCTCCGCCGCCGCGGCGAACGACGCGAAGTGCAGCAGGTTGCGCGCCAGCTTCGCCCTGGTGCCGGCCCCGGCGGGGCCGACGTGCAGCACCAGCTCCGCCCAGCGCCCGAACGGCTCCTCGCACCGCTCGACCGCCTGCTGCGAGCCGCCCACGAACACCACCAGCCTGCCCTGGTGGGCGCCCATGAAGCCGCCGCTCACCGGGGCGTCCACCACGTGCACGCCGTACGGCTCGGCTTCGGCCGCCAGTTCCTCGGCGGTGGACGGGGCGATCGTCGAGTGGACGGCGATCACCGTGCCCGCCCTCGCGGCCGGCAGTCCGGCACGCACGACCTGGCGCACCTGCTCGTCGTCGAGGACCATCACCTCGATCAGATCGGCCTCGGCCATGATCTCCAGCGGGTCCGGTACGGCCCGCGCGCCCTTCTCCACCACCGGCGCGCACGCCTCGGCCCTGATGTCGTGCACGAGCAGCCCTCCGGGCCAGTCGGCCAGGTGCGTGGCCATCGGCGCGCCCATCTTCCCCAGTCCGATGAATCCGAGTCTCAATGGAGAACCCCCTTGTTGATTCGAAGGTCACTCGATCGGGGTTGCGCCCATGTCGCGCCGCTCATGACCGGATCACCTGCCCGCCGTCCACGTTGAAGATCTGCCCGGTGATCCAGCCCGCCTCGTCCGACAGCAGGAACAGGCACATCCCCGTCAGGTCCTCGGGCCGGCCGAGCCGCTTGAGCGCCAGGTCGTCGACCATCCGCTTGCGGTAGCCCTCGGGGACCACCGCCCGGGTGGCCTCGGTGTCGGTGGGGCCGGGGGCGATCGCGTTGACCCGGATGCCCATGCCGCCGAGTTCGTGGGCGAGCTGCTGGGTCAGGCCGTTGATCCCGACCTTGGCCAGACCGTAGAACCCGGAGTAGACCCACGCGGCGGTCGACGACTGGTTGACGATCGAGGCGCCCTCGCCCATCAGCGGATAGCAGGCGCGCACGCAGTTCAGCGCCCCGTCCAGGTTCACCGCCATGAACCTCCGGTAGTAGTCCCAGTCCACGGTGATCAGGAAGTCCAGCCTCATCCCGCCGTAGATCGCGGCATTGTTGACCAGGTGGTCGAGCCTGCCGAAACTCTCCCTGGCCACCGAGGCCATCGCCCTCGCCGACTCGGGGTCGGCCACGTCGGTTCTGACGAACACCCCACCGACGTCCTCGGCCACCCGCTCGCCCAGCTCGGTCTCCAGGTCGGCCACCACCACCTTCGCGCCCTCGGCCGCCAGGGCGCGGACGTAGGCCTCGCCGATTCCTCGCGCGCCGCCGGTGACGATCGCCACCCTGTTCTCGAAACGCATCACTGACCTCCGTGCGGGGTGGCGACGACCTTGCTCTCCAGGTACTCCTCGAAGCCGAGCACGCCCATCTCCCGGCCGACCCCCGACTGCTTGTAACCGCCGAACGGCACGTCCCCGCCGTACCACTGCCCGCCGTTGACGCCGACCGTTCCGGTCCGCAGCCGCCTGGCCACCGCCAGCGCGCGCTCCTCGTCGCCCCCGTGCACCGCGCCCGACAGCCCGTACGGCGAGTCGTTGGCGATCCGCACCGCGTCGTCGTCCCCGTCGTGCGGTACGGCCACCAGTACCGGGCCGAAGATCTCCTCCTGGGCGACCCTCGCGGAGTTCGGCACCCCGACGACGAGGGTCGGCTCGATCCAGAAACCCCTGTCCCGCTCCGGTGGCCGCCCGCCGCCACAGGCGAACGCGCCGCCCTCGTCCACGGCCAGCCGCAGGTAGGACTCCACCCGGTCCCGCTGCGCGGCCGAGATCACCGGTCCGCAGACGGTCCCGGGGTCGGTGGGGTCGCCCACTCCCAGCTTGCCCAGCGTCCTGGCCGCGGCGTGCACACCCTCGTCGAACCGCGCCCGGGGCAGCAGCAGCCGGGTCGTGATCGCGCACCCCTGTCCGGCATGGGTGGCCACCGCGAAGGCCGCCATCGCCGCGGCCGAACCGATGTCCGCGTCCTCCAGCACGATGTAGGCGGACTTGCCGCCCAGCTCCAGGAAGACCCGCTTCACGGTCGCCGCCGCCGAGGCCATCACCGAGCGGCCCGTCGCGGTGGAACCGGTGAACGAGACCAGGTCCACCCGCGGGTCGGCGACCAGCTGGGCGCCGAGCGCGTGCGAGGAGGAGGTGACGACGCCCAGCACGCCCGGCGGGAAGTCCGTCTCCCGGTGGACGATCCGCGCCATGAACTCGGCCACCAGGGGAGTGTCGGGGGCGGGTTTGAGCACCACGGTGTTGCCCGCCGCCAGCGCCGGGCCCAGCTTGGCCAGGTTGATCTGGTGCGGGAAGTTCCACGGGGTGATCGCGCCGACCACTCCGGCGGGCTCGCGCAGCAGGGTACGCCGCGACGTCATGCCCATCGGCGCGCCCACCCCCAGGTCCCGCGACCACTCGTAGGACTCGGCGAGGTCGGCGAACCAGCCCAGATCCGCCACCGGAGCGTCCAGCTGGGGGCCGTACGTCAGGAAGACCGGGCAGCCTGCCTCCGCCACCGTCAGCTCCCGCAGCTCGGAGGCGTGCGCGACGAGCCCGTCCCGCAGCTGGCGCAGGCAGCGGGCACGCAGCCGCGGGTCGGCGGACCACGCCCCGGCGTCGAACGCCTCCCGCGCCGCGCCGATCGCCGCGTCCATGTCGGCGGGTGTCCCGTCGCGGGCCTCGCCGACCACCTCCTCGGTGGCGGGGTTGACGCTCGCGAACCGGCCGCTCATCGCCGCCCCCTTACGGCTGGAGCCCGTTCCGGAACCCGGTGCGGCGCGCGGCCGGGCCGGCGGCTCACGGGCGGTCCCAGAGAGCGACGGGAGCGCCGCCCAGCCGGTACCAGCCGTCGGGTCTGCCGCCGGCGCGCTCCATCCGGCGCTTCATGCCGTCGGTCAGCACGCCCGCCTGGATCATCTCCACGAACAGCGCGGTGGCGTTGCCGAAGTCGAACCAGTCGCGCTGCCACGACCACTTCATCTCACCGGCGTACCTGAACCACGAACCGCCGATCCCGGCCACCTCGTACGGCGTGCCGTCGGGGCGCGTCGCCTCGGCGACCTGCTTCCAGAAGCCGACCACCTCGCCGGCGACCTCGTCGACGAGGACCTTCTGGTACGGGTACCGCCAGCCGTCCAGACCGCCCATCTCCTGGCCGAGCGCGATGTCGCGGATCTCCTGCCGGCCCACGGCCATGAACTCCAGTTCGGGCCCGAGGTTCCAGCCGTAGGTGGCGTCCTCGGTGTAGAGGGAGGCCAGCGGCCTCCAGTCGCCGAGACGTTCGCACTCCCGGTTGGACGACAGCCACAGCCGGACCATCTCGTCCAGCTCTTCGCGGGGATACATCAGTCCTCCAGTCGCAGGGCCCGGGTCGGGCAGTTCCGCACGGCTTCGCGCACCGCGTCGAGCAGGGGGGGCGGCGGTGTGTCCCGCAGGATCTCCACCACGCCGCGCCTGGGCACGGAGAAGACCTCCGGGGCGGCGAACTCGCACTCGGCGTGCCCCTGGCACAGGTCGGGATCCAGGACGACCCTCATCGGACCCGCCTGCGGTAGCGGACCGCGCAGGGCTGCCGGAGCTGGACGACCATCTTGCTGTGGTCGTTCTCGTAGCCGTCCAACGGCTGGGCGGGGGCGAACTCCCAGTCCTGCAGCAGTACCGAGAAGATCGCCTTCAGCTGGACCATCGCGAACTGGGCTCCCACGCAGCGATGCCTGCCGGCCCCGAACGGGATCCACGTCCAGCGGTTGACCAGGTCCTCCTGGCGCGGCTCCGCGTAGCGTCCCGGCTGGAACTCGTCCGGCGCGGGGAAGTCGCCGGGCAGCCGGTTGGAGATCGCGGGGGAGGCGGCCACCAGCTCACCGGGCTCGATGTCGTACCCGCACACCCGCTGCGGTGTCTTGGCCACCCGCATGAGCAGGATCAGCGGCGGGTGCAGCCGCAACGCCTCCTTGATCGCCGACTCCAGCACCGGGATCTCGCGCAGCGCCTGGAAGCTCACCGCGGAGCCGTCGGCGTACAGCGCGTCCAGTTCCCCGGTGACCTCCGCCAGCACCGCCGGGTTGCGCAGCAGCTCGATGAGCGTCCAGGCGGCGGTGCCGGAGGTGGTGTGGTGCCCGGCGAACATCATCGAGATGAACATCCCGGTGACCTCGTCGGCGCCGAAGCGCGGCGTGCCGTCCTCGTTCCTCACCGAGAGCAGCACGTCCAGCAGGTCACGGTCCTCCCGCGCCGCGGGACCGTTCTCGTGGCGCTGGTCCATGATCTCTTGGACCAGCGCCACGAGCCTCACCCTGGCCGCGTCGCGGCGGCGGAACGACTCGATGTCGGCGTACGGGTCCACGAACGCGATCGGGTCGGTGCCGCGCTCGAGATCGTGGTAGAGGCGCGCGAACCGCACGTCGAGCTGCTCGCGGAACCTCCGGCCGATCAGGCACGAGGAGGAGGTGTAGATCGTCAGCTCGGCGAACCAGTCGAGCAGGTCGATCTCGCCCTCGTCGCCCCAGAGCGCGACCAGCTCCCTGACCTCCCGCTCGATGGTCTCGGCGTGCCCGCGCATCATGGTGGCCCGCAATGCCTGGTTGTGCAGCATCTCCTTGCGCCGCTCGGGCGGGGCGTCGAACACCATGCCCTCCCCGAAGATCGGTTTCATGAACGGGTACGCCTCGGCCTGGTCGAGGTCCTCCTCCGTGGAGCGGAAGAAGAACTCGTTGGCCTCCGCGCCGGACAGCAGCACGACGGGCCGCCCCGCCAGCGCGAACGTGCCGACGTCCCCGCACTCCTCCCGCACCCGCCGCATCAGCGCGATCGGATCGGTGCGCAACTCCTCCAGATGCTCATCCCCGGATACCATCGGCGGTCTGGTAATCATCGTTCTCCTTCGGACAAGGGGGCTTCCGGTTCGATCTCCAGGAGGGTTATGTGGGCGCCGCGGGGCATGGAGACGACGGCGAGGACGGCCGCGGCCACGTCACGGGGTTTGAGGAAGCGGTCGTGTCTGGCCAGCCCGAACCTCGTCCAGTCGTCCAGGACCGGTTGCAGGACCTCCACGGGCCAGGTGGATCCCATGCCGGAGAGCGTCGGGCCGGGGCGCAGGATCGAGGCGCGTACCCCGGTGCCTTCCAGCTCCATCTGCATCGCCCTGGCCAGTCCCTCCAGAGCGTTCTTGGCGGCGACGTAGGCGCCCATCCGGGGGCGCGGCAGGCGTACGACGTCGGAGGTGACGAACACGATGTCACCGCGGCCCCTGGCCGCCATCGCGGGGACCACCGCGGACACGAACCGCTGGGTGCCGACGAGGTTGAGCTGGAGTTGAACCTCGAAGGAGGGGGTGGAGGTCTGGTAGGAGTTCTCCGGCGTCACCTCTCCGGCGCAGGTGACCACCACCTCTATTTCACCTAACGCTTGCTCGGCTTCAGAGACAAAAAAAGAGACGGACTCGTCCGAGGTCACATCCAGCGGCAGCGCCACCGCCTCCCCGCCCCCGGCCCGGATCTTCGCCGCCAGTTCCTCGCAGATCGCCGTCCGGCGCGCTCCCAGCGCCACCGGATACCCGGCCTCCGCCAGTCCCACGGCCACGGCCGCGCCGATGCCCGACGAGGCCCCGGTGACCAGGACCGGCCTGCGCTCGGGATGCGGGGGAATTCTCGGCATGGGCAACCTCCATGGTCAGCGGCTCGCGTACGGCTCGGTCATCGGGGGCGGTGGGGACTCGGGTGGTCCGGACGCCGGTCGGGCGACACGGTGAGGGGCGTTCGGGAACCCCGGCCGGCGGGCGGCGCTCCGGATACCTCGGCGGCGGTTCATCGGCGTGTCACGCTCATCGGCAGGTGGGCGAAGCCGCGGACGTTGGCGGAGTGCACCCGTTCCGCCGAGGCCAGGTCGATCTCGTAGCCGGTGATGTGCCGGGCCAGCTCGCCGAGCACCACCCGCGCCTCCAACCGGGCCAGTGAGGCGCCCAGGCAGAAGTGGCCGCCGCGGCCGAAGCTGATCAGTTCGCCGGTGTCCCGGTCGAGGTCGTAGCGGTCCGGGTCGGGGAACACCCGTCCGTCGCGGTTGGCCGAGCCGACCAGGAGCAGCAGCCGGGAACCGGCCGGCAGCCGCGTACCGTACATCTCCAGCTCGCCGGTGACGCGCCTGGCGAGCATCTGCGAGGAGGTGTCATAGCGAAGGGTCTCCTCCACCCACGGCCCGATCGCCCCACCCAGCGCCTTGGCACCCTCCGCCGGGTTCAGGTACGCCCAGTACAGGGCATTGGCGAGCAGCTTCGTCGTGGTCTCGTTGCCCGCGACCACCATCAGGAACAGGAACGCGATGATCTCCTCGTCGGTCAGCCGGTCACCGTCGATCTCCGCGTCCAGCAGGGCGCTGGTCAGGTCCTCGGTCCGGTGCGCGCGGCGTCGCGCGAGCATGTCGGAGTAGTAGACGACCAGATCCAGCGAGGCGGCCATGCCCTCCTGCGGCACGTCCTGCAGGCCGTCGTCGCGGTGCACCACCACGTCGGCCAGCCGTCGCAGCTCCTGCCGGTCGGACTCGGGTACCCCCATCAGCTCGGAGATCACGTCCATCGGCACCCGTCCCGCGACGGCGGTGACCCAGTCGAACTGTCCGGACTCCAGTGCCGGCTCCAGGTAAAGCCTGGTGATCTCCCTGATCCTCGGCTCCAGGGCGGCCACCCGGCGCGGGGTGAACCCCCGCGAGACCAGCGCCCGCATCCTGGTGTGCCGGGGCGGGTCCATGGCCAGGAAGGACATCGTCCGGTGCGCCTTCGGCCCCCACGCGGTGGGTTCCAGCGACACCCCGTACCCGTTGGAGTAGGTCGCGGTGTCCCGGAAAGCGGCGCTCACGGCACCGTGCCGGGACAGCGCCCAGAAGTCCAGCTCCTCGTTGCGGTAGAGCGGCGCCTCCTCCCTGAGCCTGGCGTAGATCGGATACGGATCCTCATGAACCACGTAGTCGTAGGGGCTGTACACGAGCTGTGTTGATGGCGACGCTAACGCGTCGCGGTTCGGCCGCTGGGACCCGGCTCCTTCCCTCGTCGAGTGAGGCCGCTCGTTCCTCACGACCTCACTCTCCTCAGTCCAGTCCCCGGCGCGGCCTCACGGGCTGGTCCCTCAGGGGGGTTCGTCTGGCTTGTTCCTGGTAGGGGTAGCCGGCGCGGCCTCATGGGCACTCCTCGGTGCGGGGGAAGATGGTCCTGGCGGTGGTGGCGAGGAGGTCGGGGAGGTCGCGGTAGGAGAGGTGGCCCATTCCCGCCTGGACCAGCGCGCCGTAGAAGGCCAGTTCGAAGGCCTGCAGGGCGGCGGGCGAGGCGTCGGTGGCGCCGGAGATCCGCTCGTGGACACGGAGCCCGATGCGGGCACGCAGCCGAAGGACGTTGGGCTCGTCGGCGAGCATCGCGGTGGTGCACGCGGCCGAGAGCGCCGGGTCGTCGGCGACCAGCAGCGCCACCGCGCTCAGCGCCTCGGCGGCCCGGTCGGCGGGGGAGCCGCCGGGCAGCGGGTCCGGTTCCGGCAGGTCGCGCAGCCGCCGCCAGAACACCTCCGCCAGCAGGTGGTTCTTGGAGGCGAAGTAGGTGTAGGCGGTGGCGGGCGCGACCCCGGCCCGCTTGGCGACCCCGCGCACCGTCAACCCCTCGTACCGGTGCTCGGCGACCTCCTCGACCGCCGCCTCGGTGAGCCTGCGCACTGTCTCGGCCTGCCGGCCCGACAGCCGGGCCCGAGGCGCCTCGGTGGTCCTGGGCATTGTCGCTCCTCAAACTGGACACCTGTCCAGAAGCTAGCCCACGCCCCGTCACTTGCCTAGTCCCAAACTCCCGGAGGGACCGGCCGTCTCCGAACCTTCTCGCCCCGCGGGACCGGTACGAGGCACGGGTGCCATGGCCCGCCACAATGGGAGCGACTCCACTCGTGGCATGAGAGCCGTGGAATCCTGAAAAGTCAGGAAAGGGGAAGCGGATGGGATGCGTGCTTGTCACCGGGGCCTCGCGGGGGCTCGGTGCCGCCATCGCCGTGCGGCTCGCCGAGGACGGCTGGACCGTCGGCGTCAACTACGCCCACGACACCGCGGGTGCCACGGCCGTCGCCGAACGTATCTCCGCGGCCGGAGGCCGGGCGTGCCTGGCCCGTTTCGACGTGACGGACGAGGAGTCGGTACGGCGGGGGATCGCGGAGGTGACCGAGAAGGCGGGGCCGGTCGAGGTCGTGGTCAACAACGCGACCGGACCCCAGCCGCTGGTACCCCTCGCCGAGCAGACCTGGGAGCATCACCTCGACCAGCTCCGGTTCTTCGTCAAGGCGCCGCTGCTGATCCTGCGGGCCGTGCTGCCCGCGATGCGCGAGGCCGGTTCGGGCCGGATCGTCAACGTGGGCAGCGAGGTCGTCGACCTGGGCAACGTTGAGATGGGGCACTACGTCGCGGCCAAGGCGGCGATGCACGGCCTGACCCGTTCCTGGGCCAACGAGCTCGGGCGGTACGGCATCACCGTCAACACCGTCGAGCCCGGCTGGATACCGGTGGAGCGCCACGAGGGAATGGACGTCGAGGAGTACCGCGCGGGCCTGCCGCTGGGCCGGATGGGAGTGCCCGCCGAGGTGGCCGACGCGATCGCCTTCCTGGCCTCGCCCGGCGGCCGTTTCATCACCGGCCAGCGCCTGGCGGTCAACGGCGGCAACACCATGTCCTGAGACCCGCGGGTCACCGCCTCGCCGGCTGTCGGCCTTGTCCCGTCGTTCTCACGGCATGTACCGTGCCGCCGATGGTGGAGATGTACATGACACCGTTTTGGGTACTGCCGTCGGCTTCATGGGTCCAGCGTTGCTCGCCGGTGGCCGCGTCCGGGGCGTGCCCCCTGTTCTCCTCGTCATCGTCGAGACACAGCACAACGTCGACGACCACCGGATCGTGGGACGGTCATGTTCGCCCCCGCCCGGTGTGGATGAGGCGCGTACACCCGGGGCGTCCGATGACACGGCGTCATCGTGGTGGTTCGATTCAGGTCCTGGGCTGACGGCCCTCGGCGGTGGAGTCCGGTTGGGCGAGAACCGCGCTTGCGACGGTGAGGTCCTGCCAGGACATGCCGACACTCTTGAACACGACCCGACGACCGGCGGCGAGGGAGACGGTACCGGTGACGACGGCCTTCATCGGGATCAGGTCGCCGGTCTCGATGGCACCCTCGCTCTGGGCGAGGATCACGTCGCCCGCTTCGCGCAGGGCGGTGTCGATGTCCTCGACGATCACCGATGCCGTCGCGAGGAGGGCGCTGTCGAGTTCGCGTGCGTCCGGTTCGTGTGAGCCGATGGCGATCACGATCGCTTCGGGCGAGACGGCATCTGCGGGGAACAGTGGTGCGCGTGCGCTTGTCGCGCAGATGACGACGTGCGCGGTGGCCAACGCCGCCCTGACGTCCTCGCTGCCGGCGCGGATCATGTCGCCCCGTTCGCGGACCGCTGCCGCCGCCTGTTCCGGCCGGCGCACGACGAACGTCACCGTGGCGACAGGAGCGTCGGCGACGGCGGCGAGGGTGTCCACATGTGCGACCGCCTGGGGTCCACCGCCGAAGACGACCACTCGCAACGGTTCACGGATGCGGCTGAGGGCGGGGCGTACCGCTGCTACGGAGACGGCGGGCGTGCGAAGGGTCGTCAGCGCGGTGCCGTCGAGGATGGCCTGCAACGTCAGCGTCGCCGCGTCGAACAGGAGGTAGCAGGCCTGGATGCGCGGAAGTCCCGACGCCGGGTTCTCCGGTGCGACGGTGGCGACCTTCACTCCCGCGTGCCCGCCGACTTCCGAGGGCATCAGGAGAAAGTGGCCGTGACCGGTGTGGGCCGCGGTCCGCGGGGTGTCGGACGCGGGGTCGAACCCGGCGATGAGCGCAGCCGTGATCGCTTCTACGGCGTCGGCGGGAGTCAGGGCCGCGGTGACTGCCGCGGTGTCGAGATAGCGCACGCCGTTCATCGAAACACGAACCCCGGAACGAGAGGATCGTGGGGGTCGACCTCGAACGTGGAGGTCGAGATCCGGTATGCATCACCGCTGGTCGTCCGTGCCCTGTCGGGTGTGCGTGCGCCTTTGCGCGAAAGCGTGAGCCGGCGATCGAGTCGTGCACGAGGTTCTGAACGTCACGAGCGCCGTATTTTGACGGGTCGTCGGCCGGGCCGGCTTGGGAAATGTCCGCCCAAATCTTGAGAGCGCTCTCAGAAGAGTGGGGTTTGGGTCGTCCGGCCAGCGGTGATGCGACCGCATCGCGTGGTAAAGGGCCTGATAGGCGGGGTTTGCAAGCCGTGAGACCTATGTCGAACAGATGTTCAATCGAGAGAGCGCTCTCGCGAAACTATTGACTCGGCAGCGTCACAGCGTAAGGATCTGCGAAGTGCGGACTCGGGGGCCGCCACGACCGTCGCTGTGCCTGGAGAACGGACCTTCGATGATCAGACCCTTCGCCCGGCCGGGCGCCAACCGGAGCAGGCTCGCGGTGCTGGCGAGCCTCACAGTCCTGGCGGCCGGTGTCGCCGGGATCCCGAGCGCGGGCGCCGAGACCGCGACGGGCGGCCGGCAACCGGTGATCGGCAAACCGGCCCTGGACGCCCGAGGCTGTGCCCGTATCGAGAAGAAGCTGCCCACCCTCGCCGAGTGGCCCAAGGTCGACAGCGCCATCGATCAGAACCGGTCGGACGAGAAGCGGGTGGCGAAGATCCTCGCGGGCATGACGCTCGCCGAGAAGGTCGGCCAGATGACCCAGCCGGAGATCAGCGCGATCACTCCCGACGAGGTCAAGCAGTACTTCATCGGCTCGGTGCTCAACGGTGGCGGCGCGTGGCCCAATCGTGACAAGCACGCCGCGCCGAAGGCCTGGCTCGACCTCGCCGACGCCTACTGGAACGCCTCCGTCGCCACCCGGACGAAGATCCCCGTCATCTGGGGCATCGACGCCGTCCACGGCAACAACAACGTCTACGGCGCGACGGTCTTCCCGCACAACATCGGCCTGGGCGCCGCGCAGGACCCGTGCCTGGTGCGTGACATCGGGGCGGCGACCGCCAGGCAGATCCGCGCCACCGGCCAGGACTGGGCGTTCGCGCCCACCCTCGCCGTCCCCCTCGACGACAGGTGGGGCCGTACCTACGAGGGCTTCTCGGAGGACCCCCGGATCACCCGCGCGTACGGCTACGAGGCGGTCAGGGGATTGCAGGGCAAGCACCCGCGCGGCATCGGCTCCGACGGCGTCATCGCCACCGCGAAGCACTTCATCGGTGACGGTGGCACCATCAAGGGCGTGGACCAGGGCGTCAACCCCTCGTCCGAGGCCGAGATGATCAACGTGCACGGCCAGGGCTACTACAGCGCGCTCGCGGCCGGCGCCCAGAGCGTGATGGCGTCGTTCAACAGCTGGACCAACGCCGACCTCGGTATCAACGAGGGCAAGCTGCACGGCAGCAAGCGAGCCCTCACCGACATCCTCAAGCAGAAGATCGGCTTCGACGGCATCGTCGTCTCCGACTGGAACGGCATCGGCCAGGTCGCCGGGTGCACCAACGCGAGCTGCCCGCAGGCGATCAACGCGGGCATCGACGTGGTCATGGTGCCCAACGACTGGAAGGCGTTCATCGCCAACACGATCGCCCAGGTCCAGAGCGGCGAGATCCCGATGGCGCGCATCGACGACGCGGTGACCCGCATCCTGCGCGTGAAGCTGCGCACCAACGTGCTCGACGGGCCGAAGCCCTCCAAGCGGGCCTTCGCCGGTTCCAGCGACGCGCTGCAGGCGAGGAAGCTCGCCAGGGAGGCGGCGCGCAAGTCGCAGGTCCTGCTCAAGAACAACGGCAAGGTGCTGCCGCTGGCCGCGAACTCCAAGGTCCTCGTGGTCGGCAAGAGCGCCGACAGCCTGCAGAACCAGACCGGCGGCTGGACCCTCACCTGGCAGGGCACCGGTAACGTCAACGCCGACTTCCCCAACGGCACGACGATCCTCGGCGGCCTGCGCGAGGCGCTCGGCGCGGCCAACGTCACCTTCAACGAGACCGCCGAGGGCGTCGACCCCTCGGCGTACGACGCGGTCATCGCGGTGATCGGCGAGACGCCGTACGCCGAGGGCGTCGGGGACCTCGCGCGGCGCTCGCTGGAGGCGGCCAAGATCTACCCCGCCGACCTCGCCGTGCTGGAGCGGGTCAGCGGCAAGGGCGCGCCAGTCGTCACCGTCTACGTCAGTGGCCGGCCGCTCTGGGTCAACAAGGAGCTCAACCGCTCCGACGCCTTCGTCGCCGCGTGGCTGCCGGGCACCGAGGGCGGCGGCGTCGCCGACGTGCTGGTCCGGGGCAGGTACCGCGACGGCTTCACCGGAAAGCTGCCCTACTCCTGGCCCAAGAGCGCCTGCCAGACGCCGCTCAACGCGGGCACCGAGGGCTATGACCCGCTCTTCCCGCTCGGCTACGGCCTGCGCAACGGCCAGACAGGGGCGGTCGGCACGCTCGACGAGACCGCGCCCGAGTTCGGCTGTGGCGGGCAGGGCGGCGGCGGTGAGGCGAGCGAGGATCTGGAGATCTTCAACCGGACCGACATCGCGCCCTACAAGAGCTTCATCGGTTCGGCGGAGAACTGGGGCGGCACCGAGATCGGCGCCGACGGCCAGGCGTCGCACGCCGAGATCTCCGTGGTGCAGTCGGACGTCAACGTGCAGCAGGACGGCCTGAAGGCGACCTGGAGCGGCACGGGCCCGGCACAGATCTACCTGCAGGACCCGGCGGGCGGTTCCGACCTTCGGGGCTACCTCAACTCCGATGCGGCTCTGGTCTTCGACACCATCGTCCACCAGGCCCCGGCCGCGAGGACCGTGCTCAGCGTGCACTGCGTCTATCCGTGCCTCTCAGAGGTGGTGGCGACCTCCCTCTTCCAGGGACTTCCGGCTGGGAGCAAGTCGACGGTCAAGATTCCCATCGCCTGCTTCGCCGCGGGGGGCCTCGACCTTGAGGTGGTCAACACCCCGTTCCTCGTCTACACCGACGGAGCGTTCTCCGCCTCGTTCGCCAACATCCGCTGGGTGCCGAAGGCGGCCAACGACCCCGACGCCAAAAAGTGTGAGGACCTGACCTAGGGCTCTTCGCGCACGAGTGATCCAAAGGACGGGACTCGGTGGTGTTGTCCGGCCATCGAGCCCCGTCCCTCGCGCCTCCGGTCCGGGGACGCGGGGTCAGTCCGTGGGGAGCAGGGTTCCGAGCGGCCCGAGGTCGAGGTTGAGATCGGAGGGCGAGAGCCCGAAGCGCTCGCACAGCTCGGTCATCGCCTCCTCAAGACGCATGAGCGTCAGGCCCAGCACCTCGACCTGCTCCTCGGTCAGGTCCCCCTGCTCCATCCGGCGCACGCACTGGCGTTCCACCAGCTGCCGCACGAGTTCGACGAGGGTGAGTACGAGGCGGGTCAGATCCCGCTCGACCGCCTCGGGGTCGGTGTTCACTCGCCACCGGCCGCCCCGCGCCGCTCTCCGCGTGTTCCGGAAACCCTCCCAGGTGTTCACGGAGTCCCTCCGCGCGTTCGCCGGAGTCCCTTTCGCCGGAGTTCCTGAGCCGGATGTCCTCCGCGCGGTTCGCAGGTCCTCCGCGGCGGCGCGGAGCCTCTCCCGGGTGACGCCGGGCTCCTCCGTCTCGCGAAGGTTCTCCGCGGGCGGGCCGCCGCCGGGACGGTTCATCGTGGGGCCCCGTGGTCCGGTGGGCCGGGCGCACTCGCCGGGGTGGTCGCCTCGGATGTCCGTACGACCGTGACCGCGCCCGGCGGGTGCGCGGAGGGGATCGTGTCGGACGCCCGTACGGACGTGATCAGGGCACGCAGTGAGATGCGGACGAGGTCGATGTCGGCGATGGAGAGCACGAGGTCGCCGCTGACCACGACCCCGCCCGCCAGCAGCCGGTCGAGCAGGTCGACGAGTGCCACGCGTTCGGCGGGCAGGCGTCCCTGGGCGGCGAGCGCGGCGCCGCGCGGGCGGCGGTCAGGTGTCATCGAGCACCTCCAGACCGGCCGTGCCGAGATCCAGCACGGTGAAGGAGTACGGCGCCCAAGGGCCGGTGAGCTCCAGGTCGATCCCCTGCCCGCGCAGGCCGTCGACGACGGCGACGAACTCCTCGGCGCGATCCTCGTCGACGAGGTAGGCGCCGTTCAGCACCATCGGGTCCTCGCGGCCGGACAGCTCCGGATCCTGGGGCCGGTGCCGGTGGCTCGCGACGGAGGCGGCGGCCAGGGCGGCGTGGACGTGCTCCGCCTGCTCGGCCGCCCGGCGCCACACGTCCTCCCGGTTGCGCAGGCTGGCCCGGCGGCGTTGCAGGTAGGCCGTCCCCGGCTTGCCGCTCTCCGCGACGCTCTCCCCTTCCGCCGGCGAGTCGGCCGCGGCCGGGGCGGCGTACGCCTTCACCCCCCACTCCCTGCGCCCGGTGACGTGGGCGAGCACCGCGGCGAAGTCGTCATGCCTGTGCCGCAGCAGGTCGCGGACCTGGTCCTCGCCGGTGTAGACCGTCACCAGCCGAACCGGCGCGGTGGGGGTCTCCTCCGAGACGGCCTCCACGACGCGATGGTGAGCGCGGGCCGTCTCCCCGACCCAGTCCAGATCCTCCAGAGAGCGCCGTAAAGGCTCCTCGCCGAACTCGTCCAGCGGCACCGGGCTCACGTACGCGACCAGGCCCTCGTGCGTGATCGTGTGCACGGGCGCACCGGCCACGCCCACCACGGCGGCGGCGAGGGGCCGGCCCAGGTCCTGGGCGATCGCGTAGAGGTACGTGCCCGTCTCAGCCATCGCGGTCCCCCCGCCTGGATTTTCTGGGCCCGCGAGGCTCCCTGTACTCCCTCGACTCCTTGACCTCTTCGGGGGATCTCTCCCCCCATCTGTCCAGGGAGCGGCGCCTCGGGGTTTCCCAGTCCTCCTCCGCGGCCGCCAGCCGGTGGCGCAGGCGGCGGTTCTCCTCGACCAGGTCACGGTCCTTCGCGGTGAGCCACGGATCGTGTTCCCACCAGTCGATGCCCAGCTCCCGCGCCGTGTCGACCGAGGCGATGAGCAGGCGCAGCTTGATGGTGAGCAGCTCGATGTCCAGCAGGTTCACCCGGATGTCGCCTACGATCACGATGCCCCGATCCAGCACCCGCTCCAGGATGTCGGCGAGATTGGCCGGCTCCCGCCCGCCGGATGCTCCTCTGCCGTAGGGCTGGGAGAACGCGCTGCCGGGGCGTGCCACCTCGGCCATCTCAGCCCCCCTCGCCGCTGTCGGCCCTGCCGCGCCGGTAGCGTCTCACCCTGCGGTACGACAGCAGGTCCCCCTCGGGGTCCAACTGGACCTGGTAGAGCGCGAGCATGTCGCCCGACGAGGGGATGTGCCGGTCCTCGACGACCTCGACGTCGACCAGCCAGCCGTCCTCCGCGGGGCGTACCTGCGTCACCCCCTCCGTGTCCTTCGAGGTCAGTTCGGCGATCTGCCGCAACCCGGTGACCCCCGCGGTCGCCGCGGACAGGACGCGAGAGCGCCGCCCCGGACGGCGGGTCCTCTGCTGCGGCCTGTCGTCGTCCAGATCCTCCTCGTCCTCGTAGGGCTCCTCGTCCTCCTCCGGCTCCTCCACGTCCTCCTCGTCGAAGACCTCGTCGTCGGTGGTCTTGTAGGAGTCGTCGGCAGGGTGCTCCTGGTGGGTTCTGCGCTTGACAGGCACGGGGTCACTCCCCTCGTCGTCTCTCCGCCGGTGCGGCCGTACCGGCGGCGGCCCGGGTCAGGTGATCATCTCTCGGAGGATCTGCTCCGCGGCCATGGACTCCTCCTCCGCGGAGATCTCACCGGATGCCCTGGCCTCCGCCAGCTCCTCCAGGCGGCGCCTGACCGCCGCGGGGCTCCGCAGTTCCATCTCGGCCTGTTCCTCAAGCAGCTCCGCGAGCCGGATCAGCCCGCGCAACGGCGCGAGCGGCAGACTGAAGATCAGTCCCAGCGGTTCCATGGTCCATCACCTGCCTTCAGGTCCTGACGAAGTCGTACGGTGCCAGCGGGCCGAGCAGGCGCAGCTCGACCCGGCCCGCCCATCGGGTGCCGAACTCGCCCAGGGCCTCTTCGATCTCCTGCTGCCGGTCGGTCTGCGCGAGTAGGGCCACGTGGGCGGCATCCTGCTCATGGGTGGGTTCGCGTACCGCGATGGCGACGCAGAGCGGGGTGAAGGCGTCGAGCAGCGCGGCGGTGTCGGCCTCGCGCTTGGCCGCGATCGATGTGTTGATCAGCTCTCCGAGCCGCATCCTGGCGTCCCAGGTCGCCTCTTCGGGGAGTCCGTGGATCTCGTCGCGCAGCCTCCCCGCCTCGGCGTTCTCCTCCAGGACCTCCCGCAGTATCGTCTGTTCGACATAGCGCCCTTTCACGATGTACTCCGCTCGACCCTCCAGTTCGTTCAGCGTGTTGCGGAAATCGTCGTGGTACGGGGTGAGCAACTCGTCGACGACCGCCTGCGCGTCCGTCACCACCGCCCCGAAGCGGAGCGGGAGCACGGGCACCTCGGCGGCGGCCTCGTCCAGCAGTCGCTGGTGGGCCATGAGATCGTTCGGCCTGCCCAGCGGGCGGTCGGTGGGGACGTCGCTCACCAGGGCGGCGATCTCGCCGTACCGCACCAGCCTGACCTGGCCGGGAGGATCTCCCACGCCGAGGGTGTCCGGGGTCAGTTCGACGTCCGCGGGAACGATCCCGTAGATGTAGGAGCCGGCGCCATGCTCGGGGGCGCCGGATCTCTCCGGCGCGGTGGGCCTGGGCCGCTTACCGGAACCGGTGCCGCGCCGTCCGGACGCCTGGTGCTTTTCGGACTTCGACCTGCCGGACTGGGCGGTCCCGGACTTTCCGCTGGGATCGCGCATCTCACTCTTCCCTCCGTCGTCTGCGCCGGGGGGCCGGTTCGCGCTCCTCTTCCTCCTCGAACTCCTCCTCCTCGGACCCGCCGGTCAGGCTGCGGAGCTTCTCACCTGCCGCGTCCAGCAGCCCGTCCGTCGCGCCCTTGACCTTCGCCTTGCTGCCGCCCTGTGTCACGTCCTGCATCAGCTCCGGCAGCCCCTTCTGACTGCCGACCTGGGAGAGGTCGAGACGGTTGACCGCCTCCGCGAAACGCAGGTAGGTGTCAACGCTGGCCACCACGATCCGTACGTCGATGGTCAGGAGTTCGATCCCGACGAGGGAGACCCTGACGAAGGCGTCGATCACGAGCCCCTTGTCGAGGATGGTCTCGATGACGTCGGCCAGACCCGATGAGGATCGGTAGCCACTCGCTCCGCCCCCCGAAGGTTGGACAATGGTCATGGCGTTCCTCTCCGGTACCTCCTGTGATTCCTCCGATCACGCCCTGGTGGCCGCCTTGCGACGGGCAGGACGCCTGGGCGGTTCTTCTTCCTCCTTCTCCTCCTCTTCCTCCTCCGATCTACGGGATGCGCCGGAACCGCGGCGTCGCACCGGGCGCCTGGGCGGCTCCTCCTCCTCTTCCTCCGGCTCCTCCTCGTACTCGTTCTCCTCTTCCTCGGGTTCCTCCTCGGCCTCCTCCTCTGCCTCGGGCTCCTCTGCCTCGGGCTCCTCCGCTTCCTCGCGCTCCTCTGCCTCGGGGCCCTCTGCCTCCTCGGGGCCCTCTGCCTCCTCGGCCTCCTCCTCTTCCCGGAGAGCCGTCTCCTGGTCCTTGACGACCTCGCTGTCGCGGATCTCGCCGCGCCAGCCCTGAAGGTCGTCGGGGTGCAGGAGCACCTCGTTCATGACGTGCCTGCGGAAGTGTTTGAGTTCGAGACGTGCGCGCCTGCCCTGGGCACGCCAGAGGTTGCCGGTGCGCTCGAACAGGCCCTGCGGGTGGTACTCCAGGACGAGCAGGATCCGGGTGAGCTCGGGAGCGATCTCGTGGAAGGTCACGGCGCCGTCCACGTACCCCTTCGCGCCCTTCGAGCGCCAGATGATCCGCTTGTCGGGCACCTGCTCGATGATCGTCGACTCCCAGGTGCGGTGGGACAGGAAGACCTGTGCCTTCCAGTTCAGCTTCTCGTCGGACGGCTGTTCGACGCCCTCGACCTTCTTCATGAACTTGGGGAAGTCGCCGAACTGGGTCCACTGGTCGTAGGCCATCCGGACCGGAACGCCGATGTCGATCGTTTCGACGATGTTCGTCAGCTTCAGCTTCTTGCCTCCACCCCCCTTTCCGCCCTTGCCTCCGGTGATCTTCTGCATCAGGCCGCCGACGGCCATCTTGCCCAACCCCTTCACCAGCCCCCCGGCCATCGATCCTTTCGAGCCGCCACCTGTCACCGCGCTCAGCAGGCTCGATCCGTCGCCTCCGGCATAGCCGGTCAACCGGCCGGTCACGCCCTTGACCTTGTCACCCGCAGCTGACAGTGCCCGCTCTCCGGCGGCTTCGAGGAAATTCTGGAACTCTTGGGTGAGCCGGTCCATGGGAGACTCCTGGCCGGCCTGCTGTTCGGGCCGCCCCTTCAAGGTCTCAGTCATCGAGATCACCCTCGCGTTCTGGCGGGTGCCCGCTTGGTGCGCGACGGTGCCGATCCGCGGCGGGAGGGTGCCCGGCCCCTGGGCTTGGCCGGCGGTTCCTCCTCTTCTTCCTCCTCCTCGTCCTCTAGCTCTTCCTCTTCTTCCTCTTCGGGCTCTTCTTCCTCTTCTTCGTCCCTCGGCCGGGCCTTACGAGATCTCGCGGCCTTCCCGCGGCGCTTCCGAGGTTCCTCGAACTCTTCTTCCTCTTCTTCCTCTTCGGCCTGCTCGGGGTTCCGCAGTGACTCGGCCCGGTCGTGGAGCCTGCTGCTCAGCGAGTCGATCTGCTTGCTCATCGCGGCTTTGGCGGCGTCCTTGCCCGCCTCCAGGAGATCGCCGCGAACGCTTTCGGTGATCTTTTCCAGTTCCGGGGAGGAACTGAGCATCTTCAGCCCCTGCTGCAACAGGTCGCCCTTGCCGGCGCGCAGGTGGCCGGTCACGCCGGCGATGGCCAGCGCCGCCGCCAGCCGTACTTTCCCGCGTCCCAGAAGGTAGCCTCCGGCCACGGCAAGGGCCATTCGCACTACGTTGTTCACGATCACCACTCCTTGTCGATTGTCCTGCTGCGGAGTCCGTCTCATCTCTTCGAGTCCTCGGGGCCGGGCCCCGCCGGCACATCACAGAGAAAGACGACATTGACCAGAGCTGACGCCCGTTGCGGTGAATATGGGAAGAGCATCCCGTTCCCACAATTTCATTTCCCCCTACCCTAGAAAACCCCCATAAAAACACATATGGGTAAAAAGGGGACAAAAGGGATATTGTTCTGTCCGGGCCTTCCCGGAGATGGATTCCCGTCGTGGGCCGGAGGTGGAATGACCCTCCATCCGCCTCTGGGCCGCGGCGGAGGCCGAGGGTTCAATGATCTGTTGGGGCCGACGGCGGAGCTTTGTAACAAGTTAAGCCAGGTTCCCGGAAAGATTTGGTCAAGGTTTCCGAGATGAATGGGTTGAGAAAGGAGAGAGGCGCTTAAAAAACGGGCACAACCATCTCGTTAACCCGTAAAGCGGAGGTACAGCCCTGGTGAGAAGATCGAGGGCCGGGTTCGCCGTGATCGCCATGGTGGTCGTTTCCGCCATGGTCGGCGGGCTCACGGGATGTGCACGTGCGGAGTTCACCTACGTCCGCCACGACGACGGGCAGACATACTTCAAGGTTCCGGCGGCCTGGCGGAAGGTCGACCAGACGGCGCTGGACAAGGCGACCATCGGAGCCGACCTCGAATCGGCCACCGCGCAGCTGCGCAAACAGCTCATCTGGTCGACCGCCTACGACGCCCACAGCAAGCCGTCTCCAGACCACCTGCTCGGCTACGGCACCGAGGACGAACCATTCGTCTTCGCCCGGATCGCCAAGCTCCTCCCCGAGGAGCGGGACGCGCTCTCCCTGAACAGCATGCGCAACTCCGTGCTACCCGTCACCGAGACGGTGCGCGAGAAGTACGCGGAGATCCCCGGCTATCCGCTGAAGGACTTCGAGCTTCTCTCCGACGAGGTGCTCCAGCCCGGAGACGGCCTGCGCGGGGTGCACGTGCGGTTCAACTACGCGATCGAGGGTGCCGGGACGGAGACCTTCGACCTCACCTCCTATCTGGCCCCGGACGGCAAGCAGATCTCCACCCTGCTGATCCGCTGCTCGGCCGCCTGCTACCGGAAGCGCGCCGGGGAGTTCGACAGGATCGCGCAATCTTTCAAGGTCAAACGACTCACCGGGTGAGGAGAAGCCCGTAAATGAAGTCACCTCCGCCGCCCCCCACCTTCGAAGGACTAAGGGCCCCCGGCTCGGGCCCGACGGATCCGCATCCCGACAAGCGCAAGAAGATGCCTTTCTGGGATCGGATCAAATTCCTCCTCATCCTGACGATCATCTACTTCATCCTGGTATGGAGCGAGATGGCCTCATTTGAGGGCATCATGACATTCCAGGATGCGATGATCACCACCGCTGTCGCGGCGCCGTGGATCTTCTGGCTCCTGGGAGCCGAGTTCCTGCGCCAGCTCCACTTCTTCGTCAGCGAGCGCTCCGCCGGATACAACAGGTTCTGGACGCGCGGTGTGTTCGGCGGCTTCGAGCGCTGGACCCATCGCCGTTTCTCCGACTGGAATCGCTTCAGGATGGCGCGCGCCATCAAGTGGCTGTTCTGGATCGCGGTGCTCGCCCTCATCCTCGGCGAGGTGCTGGACACCTCTCCCGCGCTCGCGCTGTTCCAGGCGCCCGCGCTGCTCTGGCAGGCGCTGCCGTACATGGCGCAGCTCGCCTTCGCGTTCTTCTTCATCGCCTTCCAGTTCATCGGCCTGTTCTGGCTGCTGTCGCGGGGCGGCGTGGAGACCTACTTCCCCGACGACATCAAGACCCGCTTCACCGACGTCTGGGGCCAGGACCACGTCGTCGAGCGGGTCAAGGAGAACATCGTCTTCCTGGAGCGGCCGGACGCGATCGAGGAGCGTGGCGGCTACGTGCCCAGCGGCCTGCTGCTGTGGGGCCCGCCGGGCACCGGCAAGACCCTGATGGCCGAGGCGGTGGCCGGGGAGACCGGCAAGCCGTACGTGTTCGTCGACCCCGGCGCGTTCGTCAACATGTTCATGGGCATCGGCATCCTGAAGGTGAAGTCGCTGTTCAGGAAGCTCCGCAAGCTCTCGCTGCGATACGGGGGCGTGATCGTCTTCTTCGACGAGGCCGACTCCCTCGGACGGCGCGGCTCGCTGGCGCAGCAGGGGCCCAGGGGCGGCCCCGGATTCTCCCCGCACGTCGCGGGGTGCCACGGATTCGGCTACCTCAGCGAGGACACCCGCTGGTTGCTGACCCGCAAGGGCGCGGCGGAGCGGGAGGAGCCGGACACCGGCCGCAGCCGCTTCATGATGGGCGGCATGGGTGGCGGGGGCGGCGACCCGGGCACGCTGCAGGCGCTGCTCACCGAGTTGTCGGGGCTGAAGAAGCCCCGGGGCATCGTCAACCGGCACGTGCGAAGACTCTTCGGCATGCGGCCCAAGCCGCCGCCGAAGTACCGGATCCTGGTCATGATGGCCACCAACATGCCCAACTCGCTGGACGAGGCGCTGCTGCGGCCGGGCCGCATCGACCGCATCTACAAGGTGGGCTACCCGTCGAAGGCGGGCCGGGTCCGCACCTACCGGGGCTACTTCGACAAGGTCGACCACGAGCTGACCGACGAGCAACTGGACAAGCTGGCGACGATCACGCCCTACGCCACCGGTGCCACGATCAAGGACCTGGTGAACGAGTCACTGATCACCGCGATCCGCGACGGCCGGGAGGTCATCACCTGGTCGGACGTGACCAGGGCCAAACGGCTCAAGCAACTCGGGCCACCCGAGGACGTGGAATACATCGAGCGCGAGCGGCACGCGGTCGCGGTGCACGAGGCCTGCCATGCCGTGGCGGCCTACCGCACCCGCTACCACCTTGAGATCGACATCGCCACGATAGAGAAGGGCGCCGACTATCTCGGCATGGTCGCGAGCATCAAGCCCGAGGACCAGTTCACCCGCTGGAAGTCCGAGCACGAGGCCGACATCATGGTCTCGCTCGCCTCACTGGCCGGGGAGCGGATGTTCTTCGGCGAGGACAACTCCTCCGGCGTCTCGGGTGACCTGTTCTCGGCGACGTACCTCACCGCGCTGATGGAGGCGCACTGGGGAATGGGGCGCGGAGTGACCTCGGTGCCCGCGCTGCAGGAACTGGAGATCATGGGAGGCAAGTCGATGCCCAAGCCCGGTGGCGGTGGCATCGGCTTCACCAAGGCACCGGGGGGCGGGCAGCCGCCGGCCCCCGATGTGCTGGGTGAGCGCATCGAGTTCAACCTGGTGCGCCTGCTGGACCGGACCGAGGAACTGCTGCGGGAGCATCGGAGAGACGTCCTGTGCCTGGCCCACGCGCTCGAGACGCACAAGACGCTCAACGGTGACGACGTGGTCGCGATCCTGGAGCGGAGGCAGGGGCCGCTGGTCGACGGCTCGGTCTATCTCTCGGAGGACTTCTACGCCGAGATCGAGGAGTATCACCTGGAGGCGGCACGGGCGCATCGCGAGCACAGCCACGTGTCGCGCACCCTGCCCGTCCCGGCGGCCCAGCTCAGGCTCGAGCCCGCCGTCGCGGTCGTGCAGGGAGCGGTGGTGCTGGGAAACGGCAACGGCAACGGCAACGGCGCCACGATGCCGGCCGGGCCGGACTTCGTGCCGTGGGGTGACGGCGGTCCGGTGCCCCGGCAGGCGACGCCACCGCCCGCGCCGTCGCCGCATCCTCCGCCGTCCGGTGTTCCCGCGCCGCGGGGCGGGCGGCTGAAGGCGGTGCTCCTGGTCGTGGTCAGCCTGGTGGCGCTGGCGGCCTTCACGCTGCTGGGCGTGTACGCGCTCAATGGCGGAGGTGTCGTGCTGGGCGGGGCGGGCTCGCCGGAGTCGGGCACGCTCCCGGTGGTGCTCGTCGCCGTGCTGGCCGCGATCGTGGGAGCGGGCATCGTCGCCACGGTCACCCGGGGATCGCGGGCCGCCAGGGCCAGGGCCGAGGCCCAGCGTGACAGCGCCGTGGAACGGGCGCAGTTGCTCGCCGCGGCGATGGACCCCGAGGTCGCCATGCGAGTCCTCGGCTACAAGGGCACCGATGAGCGGCCCCCGAGCTGACGGCTCCGAACACGCACAGCCCGCCGGGCCGAGACCGCGGGCGGGCTGTGCGGCCGGGAGGTTCCGGGGGAGCCGGTGAGCCGGTTCCCCCGAAAGGCCCGTCAGTCGAACTCGCCGTCCTTCACGCCGCCGACGAAGGCGTCCCACTCGCTCCGGGTGAACGCCAGAGCCGGGCCGCCCGGATCCTTGGAGTCGCGGACGAGGTAAAGCCGATCGGCGTCGGCCTTGTGTCGGGCGACGGCCGGATCACCGGGGACGACCGCGACCTCCACGCAGTTGCCTCCGTTGGTGCTGCGACCGCTCTTACGCCATTTGGCGACGGACAGATCCATCGTGGACCCTCGCACTTTTTCTTCCTTCTACGGCTAGGGGGAGGAGAACCTTCTCGCCATCTGGGCGATGAAGGCTACCGAGGCCTCCTCGCTGAGAGCCATCTCGCAGAGACTCTCGAACATGGAGGCGTATCGGCGGACTTGCTCGGGGTTGTCCGGCACGTCCCCGCTTGCGGCCTGCTCCAGGTAGAGCAGGTCGGGGGCTTCGGGTTCGGGGAAGCTGAGCAGGCAGAACTGGCCGTCCATGGCGGGGTGCGCCCCCGCGGAGAACGGGACGACCCGTATCTCCACGTTGGGCAGCGTGCTGAGATGGACGAGATGCTCCAGCTGCTCCGACATGATGTCGCCACCGCCGATCCGGCGCCGGATCACCGCTTCGTCGAGCACGGCGACAAGGTGGATCGGGTCACCGGGCCCGTGCAGCAACCGCTGGCGCGAGATGCGCACGGAGACCGTCTCCTCGACCGTGGAGGGGGTCTGGACTACTGAGGTCGCCTCGATCACCGCGCGTGCGTACGGTTCGGTCTGCATCAGGCCGGGGACGACCAGCGGCTCGTACGAGCGTACGAGCGACGCCTCCGCCTCAAGCCCGATGTAGGAGTCGAAGCCGGGTTTGAGAGCCTGACGGTGGGGGTGCCACCAGCTCCGTCTTCTGGCTTCGACGGCCATCTGGATCAGGGAGTCTCTCGCCTCCCCGGTCACGCCGTACACCTCGGTGAGGGCCGACACGTCCGAGGGGCGAGGCCGGGACTGGCCCGTCTCGTACCTCCAGACGGTGGTGTCGGTGGAGCCGATCCGCTCGGCCACCTCCCCCCGCGTCAGCCCGCTGTCCTTTCGCAGACGGCTCAGCTCAGCCATCAGACGGCGATGACGGGCCGTGGGGCTGTGTCGAGAGGCCACGCATCCACCTCCCTCCGTCCTTTGATAGCAAATCTGTGGAATCCCAACATGAGGTATTGCAGTCCTTGATAGAACAGTTCACCGTGAGTGAGTGTGCCATCTCAGAGGGCGATGTGCATTGGATATGCGTGTCGGGGAGTGAGGTCAACCATGACGACCGGACGGCAGGCCGTCTCACCTCGATCCACGGTGACCCTCAAAGGGGTTCCGGAGTCGGTGTCGATGGCGCGAAGCCGGGTCAGGGAGCTTCTGGGCGAGGGACATCCCGCGTCCGACGACGTCATCCTCCTGGTGAGCGAGGTGGTGACCAACTCCGTGCTCCACTCGGGGTCCGGAGGGGGTGGAGAGGTCGCGATGACCGTGGCGGTGGGGTCGGCCGCGGTGCTGGTCGAGGTCTGTGACGCCGGGTCGGGCGCGTCGATGCCGCACGTACGCAACGATCCCGAGGCGGAGGGCGGGCGAGGCATGTTCCTGGTGGACCTGCTCGCCGACAACTGGGGCATCCAGGACGACGCTTCCGAGGGCGCCAGGACGCTCTGGTTCGAGGTCGTCTTCTGATCTCGGGACGGAGGGTGTACTGCTCCTAAAATTTGGGCCTTTGCTAATCAACCTCCCTGTCTGACTCTCAGTGGAGGCACGCGACAACCCCCTAGAGTGCGTGCCCGAGGAGGACGCAGGTGAGACGCCGTCTGATAGTGGTGTTCGCCGCCCTGGCGCTGTTATGCCTTGGCATGACCGGGGCGGGAGCCTCGGCTGAGCCGTCACCGAACAGCCAGTACAAGGTCCAGGGACCGAGCACCCCTCAGCAGCGCAGCGAGATCGCGGCCACCGGTGCCGCGATCGATCAGGTCGGCCCTGACTCGGTCGTGGTCACCGCCAGCGAGACCGAGGTCGCCGAGATCAAGGAACTCGGCCACACCGTCACGAAGATCCCCAAGTCCCTGTCCCCGACCGGGCCCGAACAGCGTTCGGACTTTCCGTCGGCCGACTCCGGCTACCACAACTACGCCGAGATGACCGCCGCGGTGAACCAGATCGTCGCCGACCACCCGACGATCGCCCGCAAGATCAGTTATGGCACCTCGTACGAGGGGCGCGACCTGATCGCCATCAAGATCAGCGACAACGTCGCCACGGACGAGAACGAGCCCGAGGTGCTGTTCACGCACCACCAGCACGCTCGCGAGCACCTGACCGTCGAGATGGCGCTCTACCTGCTCAACCTGCTCACCGACGGATACGCCACCGACAGCCGCATCACCAACCTGGTCAACAATCGTGAGATCTGGATCATGCCGGACCTCAACCCCGACGGTGGCGAGTACGACATAGCCACCGGTTCCTACCGCTCCTGGCGCAAGAACCGGCAGCCCAACTCCGGCTCCTCGTCCGTGGGCACCGACCTCAACCGCAACTGGGGCTACAACTGGGGCTGCTGCGGAGGCTCCTCCGGCTCCGCCTCCAGCGACACCTACCGGGGGTCGGCGGCCGAGTCGGCTCCCGAGGTCAGGGCGGTGGCCAACTGGGTCCGCAGCAGGGTCGTCGGCGGTGTGCAGCAGATCAAGGCGCACATCGACTGGCACACCTACGGCGAGCTGATCCTGTGGCCGTACGGCTACACCTACAACGACACCGGCCCCGGCCTGACCCAGGACGACCGTGACGCCCACGCGACCCTGGGCCAGAACATGGCCGCCACCAACAACTACACCCCCCAGCAGGCCAGCGACCTCTACATCACCGACGGCACGATCGACGACTGGCTGTGGGGCGTCTACAAGATCTTCAGCTACACCATCGAGATGTACCCGGCCTCCTCCTCGCCGGGCTTCTACCCCCCCGACGAGCAGATCGTCCCGCAGACCACCCGCAACCGCGAGGCCGCGCTCCGCTTCCTGGAGTACTCCGACTGCGTCTACCGCATCATCGGCAAGGAGTCGCAGTACTGCGGCACCGGTATCCCGCCGGTGACCGTCTACTCCGACGAGTTCGAAACGGCGGCCGGCTGGACGACCAACCCCTCGGGCACCGACACCGCCACCTCGGGCCAGTGGGAGCGCGGCGTCCCGCAGGCCACCACCTCCAGCGGCGCCAAGCAGCTCGGCACCACGGTCAGCGGCACCAACGACCTGGTCACCGGCAGGCTCGCGGGCACCGCGGCGGGCGACCACGACATCGACGGAGGAGTCACCAGCATCCAGTCACCGGCCATCACCCTGCCGTCGACCGGGACGCTGAACCTGTCGCTGTCGTGGTATCTGGCGCACGGTTCCAACTCCTCCACCGCCGACTTCCTGCGAGTGAAGGTCGTCGGCTCCACCACCACCCAGGTGTTCCAGCAGCTCGGCGCGGCCGCCAACCGCAACGGCGCCTGGGCGGTCGCCACGGCCGACCTCTCCGCCTTCGCGGGCCAGACGGTCCGCGTCCTGATCGAGGCCGCCGACGCCTCGGGTGCCTTCCTGGTGGAGGCCGGCATCGACAACGTCAAGATCACTCAACAACCCTGACCCCTTCGGGGCGCCTTCGCCGAGGGCGCCCCGAGCCCTTCACCGGCAGGCTCGGCGCCGGTCAGACGCGGCAGATGAGCTCGCCGTGGAGCACCGACAGCCAGCCGTCCCGCTCTCCTGCCCAGGCGTGCCAGCCCGCCGAGAGGCGGCGCAGGTCCTCCTCGGTGCTGCCCGAGGCGAGGGCCTGGCGGGCCATGTCGGACTTCAGGATCCGCTCGGCCCACATGCCGCCCCACCAGGCGCGGTCCTCGGGTGTGGCGAAGCACCAGGTCGAGGAGGTGGCCGAGACGTCGGTGAACCCCGCCGCGTGCGCCCAGGAGAGCAGTCGCCGCCCCGCGTCGGGCTCGCCGCCGTTGGCCCTCGCCATCCTCAGGTAGAGGTCCAGCCACTCGTCCAGTTCGGGCGTCTCGGGAAACCAGGTGAACGCGGCGTAGTCACTGTCGCGTACCGCGACGATCCCGCCCGGCCTGCAGACCCGCCGCATCTCGCGCAGCGCCGACACGGGATCGCCGACGTGCTGGAGCACCTGGTGGGCGTGGACGACGTCGAAGGTGTCGTCGGGAAAAGACAGCTCGTGCACGTCCGCCACCGAGAACTCGACGCCGGAGCGCCCGCGCCGCTCCATCTCCGCGCGGGCCAGTCCGAGCGCCTCCTCGCTGATCTCGGCCGCGGTGACCGTGCCGGGTGCGACACGTTCCGCCAGGTCGGCGGTGATGGTGCCGGGCCCGCAGCCCACGTCCAGCAGCGTCATGCCCGCTCTCAGGTACGGCAGGAGGTAGGCCGCCGAGTTCTCCGCGGTACGCCACCTGTGGGACCTGAGCACCGACTCGTGGTGTCCGTGCGTGTACACGGCGCCCTTGCCTGTCATGGGAGACCTCTCCTTCTGTCCGTGCTCCCGACCGTAGCAGGAATCTCATATTTCAAGAAGAATTGTCTCATTATTTGGTCTAATTGTGTGGCCGTAACGGATTTCGCACCATTTCGTCGCTTGCTGTAACGGAGGAGGGCGCCCAGACTCAGATGGGATGTTCGCTGACACAATGGGGGTGATCCTCGTGCTCGAGGAGTTCAGCGCTCGCGAGACCTGGCCACTGGGGTGCACGCGCTGCGGGCACCTCTGGCAGGAGGAGTACCTCGTCCGTCACCTGACCGACGGGCACGGACACGACGTCGTGCTCTGGCTGAGGTCGGGCGTCATGGTCCAGCCGCCCTGGTCGGGAACGAACTGCCCCGCCTGCGGCTGTGACGGTGTCCGTGTCTTCCCGGTGGGTGCGCACCTCCAGGGGGGCACCCCGCCCCCCGTCGCCCCCGCCCTCGGATCCGTCCCGGCTCCGGACCCCGCTCTGACAGCGATCCCCGCGGTGGGAGCCGGCGCCTCGCCCGCCAGGCCTCGGCCGCGTCGCCGCGTGTCGCAGCCGGTCCTGCTGGGCTCCCTCCTCGCGGTCGCGTTCCTGCTCTTCACGGGCTTCGAGCTCTTCGAACACATGCTGCCCCACCACTGAACCCGCCGCCCCGGACCGCCGGACCCCCGGGACGGGGATCCGGACGGGCACCGGGCGTCAGCGGGCGTCAGAGGCGGAAGCCCAGGTCGGGGACGATCTCGGCGACGTCCATCTGGGCCTTCTGCAGCCTGCCCGAGTAGTCCCAGTTCATCGCCTGCCAGCGGGTGAACTGGTCGAGAACCCACACCCCCGACTGGCGGCTGCCGTTGCCGGATCTGCCGTTGCCGCCGAAGGGCAGGTGAGCCTCCGCGCCGGAGGTGGAGTTGTTGACGCTCACCATGCCCGCGCCGATGCCGGCGCGGAAGCGGAACGCCGACTTCGGGTCGGTGGTGTAGATGGAGGAGGAGAGCCCGTAGCCGGGAAGGTTGGCCAGCTCGACGGCCTCCTCCAGGGTGTCGAAGGCGGTCACGCCGACGATGGGGCCGAAGGTCTCCTCAAGGAAGAGCCGGTCGTCGGGGCGGACCCCGTCCACGACCACCGGGTGGTAGTAGAGGCCGCCCTCCCCGGTGAAGCCGGCGCGCGGGTTGTCCGGGGTGATGCGTCCGGTGGGGCCGGAGACGACGGTGTGGTGCGGCTGGATCCAGCCCAGGTACTCCTCGTAGCGCGAGGCGAACCTCTCCTCGAGCAGCGGGCCGCAGAGCACGTCCCCGGCGGGGTCGCCGATCGCCGCCTCCGCCACGGCGCGCGCGTACCGGCGGAGGAACTCCTCGTGGACGCTCTCGTGCACGATCACCGTGCCGAGTGACGTGCAACGCTGCCCGGCGGTGCCGAAGCCCGCGAACAGCGCACCCTCCACGGCCAGGTCCAGGTCGGCGTCCGGCATCACCACCATCGGGTTCTTGCCGCCCAGCTCCAGGCAGGGGGACTGCAGGTGGCGCCCGCACAGCTCGCCGACCGCGCGGCCCACCGCGGTGGATCCGGTGAACCCGACCTTGTGCACCGTGCCTTCGGCCAGAGCCGACTCCAGGCCCTCGAACGTCGTGGCGCCGTCGGCGAGGACCAGGTTCAGCACGCCGTCGGGCAGCCCGGCCGCCGTGAACAGCCGGTAGAGCGCGTGCGCGGAGGCCGCCGCGTACTCGGCGGGCTTCCACACCACCGCGTTGCCGCACAGCAGCGCCGGGACCAGGTACCACGACGGCACCGCGACCGGGAAGTTTCCCGCCGTGATCACCGCGGCCACTCCCACGGGGACCCGGAAGGTGAACAGGTTCTTGTCCGGCATCTCCGAGGGGACCGTCTGCCCGTACAGCCGCCTGCCCTCGCCGAGGAAGAAGTCGCAGGTGTCGACGATCTCGCGCACCTCGCCCAGCGCCTCGGCGTACGGCTTGCCGATCTCGCGGGTGACCAGGCGGGCCAGTTCCTCGGCGTTGGCCTCCACCAGCCGCCCGATCGAGGCGATCACCCGCCCCCGGACGGGCGCGGGAACCCGGGACCACTCCCGCTGGGCCGCGGTGGCCGTGCGGCACGCGGAGGAGAACGTGCTCGCGTCCGCCAGCCGGACCCGCGCGACCACCTCGTCCAGGCGAGCCGGGTTGACCGACTCGTAGGCGGTGCCGTTGGATGCTTCTTTTCCGCCGATGACGGAGACGATCTCGCTGGTCACCTTCGACCTCCCGGTATGGACCTGTGACCGCATTCTCCCCGCGAAGGACGAGGCCGTCACATCATCCGGAAGTCAGCGAAGTCGAAACCCGGGGACACGACGCAGCTCACCAGTACGGCCTCGTCGCCGGCGGGGCGGGCGGCCTGCCAGGTGCCGCCGGGCACCACCGTCTGCGGGACCTGGCCCTCCTCCACCAGCGGACCCAGGGTCACGGAGTGGGCGGGCTGGCCCTCGTGGCCGCCGAGGGTCAGTGTCAACGGGCCGCCCCGGTGCCAGAGCCACACCTCGTCGGAGGCGACCACGTGCGGGCGCGACTCCTCGCCGGGCCCCAGCAGGAAGTAGATCCCCGTCGCGGTGGCCCGCGCTCCGGTGTACCCGGGCGGGGTGAGGTCGACGGAGGTTCTCCAGGTCTCGCGGAACCAGCCGCCCTCGGGGTGCGGCAGCAGGTCCAGGGTCTCGGCGAGCGGAGGACGGGAAGGAGTCGTCATCGCACCGATTCTAGGGACCCGGCTCCCTCGGACGGGCCGTGCGAGGTTCGTGCGCGCACCGACGTGTCGCCGGCGTGGGGCGGTGTTGGGACGGTGTCGGGACGGTACGGGCGCCCCCGCGGCGAAGCCGTCTGGACGGCCGGCGGGACGGGCGCGCGCGAGGGTGCGCGTACGGGGCGCGACGGGGGTCGCCGCTCGGTGCGGGAGTCACCGGGGGGACGGAGATCGCCCTGCGGGGTGAGTGGTCCGGATTTGTCGGAGGGGTTGGCTAGGTTCGGTCCGTGATCGAACGGTGGAACCGGGATCAGGTGCTGGCGCTCGCGCCCGACGCCTCGTCCCAGAAAGCGGCCGGGACAATTTCCTCCCCCAGAAAGTGGTCGGGGACCGGAGTCACCGCCGACGCGGTGTGGGGTGAGTGCGCGGGCAGCGGCTCCAAGCCCTACCGGGCCTGCGTCGACCTGTCCGAGCCCGCCTACCGGTGCACCTGCCCCAGCAGGAAGTTCCCGTGCAAGCACGCTCTCGGCCTGCTGCTCCTGTGGTCGGCCGACGGCGTCCCTGCCGCGGAGGAGGTCGCCGACTGGGTGGGCGAGTGGCTCGACGGGCGGCGCGACCGCGCGGCCAGGGCGGCGGAGGCCGGGGCGACCCGCGCCGCCAGGTCCGCCGAGGCGCCTCCCGCCGACGGCCGCCGGGCCGCGCTGCGCGAGCAGCGCGTGAGTGCCGGTCTGTCGGATCTGGAGCGCTGGCTCGCCGACCAGGTCAGACAGGGCCTCGCCGGAGCACGGCGCCACGACCAGTGGGACGACCTGGTCAAGCGCCTGATCGACGCCCAGGCGCCCGCTGTCGCGGGCTCGCTGTCGCGCCTGCCCGCCGCGCTGGACGGCGATGACTGGCCCGCCCGCCTGCTCAGCGAATACGCGCTGCTGCACCTGCTCTGCGTGGCCCACCGCAACCTCGCGGCTCCGGCCGGCGAGGGGATCGGCGACCGGGCCGGCGCCGGTCCGGGGGGTGTGCCGGAGGCCGGGCCCGCGGGGCTCCTGGAAAGGGTGCGCGACCGGGTCGGTTTCTCGGTGACGAAGGAGGAGGTGCTCGCCGGGGCGGTCGTCCGCGACCTGTGGGACGTGCTGGGACGGCGTGACGAGGAGCACGACCGGCTGATCGCGCGCCGGGTCTGGCTGCGCGGGCGCCGGACGGGCAGGGCGGCGCTGGTGCTGTCGTTCGCGCCGGTCGGACAGGCTCTCGACGCCTCGCTCGTCACCGGCACGACCGTGGACGCCGACCTGGCGTTCTACCCCGGCTCGGCTCCGCTGCGCGCGGTGGTCGCCGCCCGGCACGACGCCGCCCCGGCCGGCCCGCCGCCCGGCCGGAGCATCGAGCGGGCGCTGGACGAGGTGGCCGAGGCTCTGGCGGGCGATCCATGGCTCGACTCCTGGCCGCTCGTGCTGGAGGGGGTGACCCCCGCAGGGAGCGGTTCGCGGCTCCTGGCCGGGCCCTCCGGCGGGCTGCCGCTCCACCCGTCCGCGGGAACCCCGTGGCGGCTGGTCGCCACCTCGGGCGGCCAGCCGCTGACCGTCGCCGTCGAATGGACCCCGAGGGGCCTGCGTCCCCTCACGACCTGGGATGAGGAAGGCCGGGTGATCGCCCTGTGAACGCCTCCGCCGACTGGGAGGAGCTGGTGTCCACCGCGCTCGTCGGGACCGACCGGCGCCCGCTGCCCGGGGAGGGGGCGAGCGAGGTCGAGTTGCTCGGGCGCGCGGCCGTGCACACGCTGCGGATGCGCGCGGGGCGGCGGCCGGTCGCCCCGGGCGAGCCGCCGAGTCTGGCGGCGCCCGAGGAACAGCCGGAGGTCTCGCGCGCCGCGGGCGACCGGCTTGCCCGCGTTCTCGGTGGTGAGCAGCCGAGACTGCTCACCGAGTGGCTGGAGACCGCGGCCGGGCGTGGATACCGCCTCTCACCCCATCTGCTGCCCGAGCTGCTCGACCACGCGGTCAGGGACAGGTCGATCCGGCCGTACCTCGGCGTCCTGGCGGGCAACCGGGGGCGCTGGCTGGCGGGGCTGAACCCGGCGTGGGGTTTCCTGCTCGAGGAGGTCACGGGAGTGGCCGCGACCGGCCCTGCGACCGGCCCTGCGACCGGCCCTGCGACCGACTCTGGGCCGACCTCGCAGGTCTGGGAGTTCGGTACCTCGGGTGACCGTCGCGTCCATCTGGGCGAGCTGCGGGCGGCCGATCCGGCGAGGGCCAGGGAACTGCTCGCCGCCACCTGGGAGAAGGAGGGCCCCGACGACAGGGCGGCTTTCCTGGAGGCTCTCACCACGGGGTTGTCGCTTGAGGACGAGCCGTTCCTGGAGGCCGCGCTCGACGATCGCCGCCGCGAGGTCCGCCACCAGGCGGCCGACCTGCTCACCCGGCTCCCCGGATCGCGCCTGGCCCTGCGGATGGCAGAGCGCGTCGCCCGGTATGTCACCGTCGTCGGCGGTGAGATCCACGTCGACCCGCCGGTGGCCTGCGACAGCGCCATGGAGCGCGACGGCATCCGGGCGAAGGCGCCCCGAGGGACCGGCGAGCGGGGCTGGTGGCTGCAGCAGGCCGTGGCCCGCACCCCGCTCGGCGTCTGGCCCCGGCTGCTCGGCCGGCCACCCGGGGAACTGGTCCGCATGAAGATCGTCGACTGGAACCGCGAGGTCATGGCCGGTTGGGTCAGGGCCGCCGTGCTCCAGGGTGACCCGGAGTGGGCACTGGAGCTTTTCGCCTGGGATCCGATCGCCGACCTGCTGGCCGCGCTGCCCCGGGACAGGCAGGAGATCGTCGCGGCCGACTTCGTACGGCGGCACGGTCTGGACGGCCAACTGATCATGGTTCTCGGCGGGGCCGCGGCCCCGTGGGGTCCGGCCCTGGCCACGGCGGTCCTCCAGAAGATCATCGATGTGTCCGGTACCCAGCCGTGGAATCTCGGCGAGCTGACCAAGCTCGCCGGTGAGCGCATCGATCCGGCACTGCACGACATGGCCGGGAGGCTCTCACCGGAGCCGCCCATTCAAGAGGTCGCCGCCCTCCTGCGTTTCCGTGACGACATGTTGAAGGAGCTCACACAGTGACAACGGTTCTGCGGGCCCACGCCGAAGACCAGTACGCCGAGGAGCTGGCGGTCCTGGCCAAGGGCGACGACCGGGTCCGCCCGCCGGGCTGGAAGCTGTCGCCCTGGGCGGTGACCACCTACATCCTCGGTGACGGCGACCAGATCACCCCCAAGTACATCGGGCCGCGGCGCATCGTCGAGGTGGCCGTGGCGACGCTCGCCACCGACCGCGCGCTGCTGCTGCTCGGGGTGCCCGGCACCGCCAAGACCTGGCTGTCGGAGCATCTGGCCGCCGCGATCAGCGGTGACTCCACGCTTCTCGTGCAGGGCACGGCGGGCACCGCGGAGGAGGCCATTCGCTACGGCTGGAACTACGCCAGGCTGCTGGCCGAGGGGCCGTCCATGGAGGCGCTCACGCCGAGCCCGGTGATGCGGGCGATGGCCGAGGGACGGCTGGCCCGCGTGGAGGAGCTGACCCGGATGCCCTCCGACGTCCAGGACGCGCTGATCACCGTGCTGTCGGAGAAGACGTTGCCGATTCCCGAGCTCAACCGGGAGGTGCAGGCCGAGCGCGGCTTCAACATCATCGCCACCGCCAACGACCGTGACCGCGGCGTCAACGACCTGTCGAGCGCACTGCGCCGCAGGTTCAACACGGTCGTGCTGCCGGTGCCCGCCACCGCCGAGGAGGAGGTGGACATCGTCTCCCGCAGGGTCGGCCAGCTCGGCCGCTCCCTGGAACTGCCCGAGACCCTCACCGGGCTGGAGGAGATCCGCCGCGTCGTCACGGTCTTCCGGGAGCTGCGCACCGGCGTCACCGAGGACGGCCGCACCAAGGTCAAGTCCCCCAGCGGCACGCTCAGCACCGCCGAGGCCATCTCCGTCCTCACCAACGGCATCGCGCTGGCCGCGCACTTCGGCGACGGGGTGCTCCGCCCCTCCGACGTGGCCGCGGGGATCGTCGGCGCGGTGATCCAGGACCCGGTCTCCGACCGCGTCGTCTGGCGCGAGTACCTGGAGACCGTGGTGCGCGAGCGCCAGGACTGGCGCGACTTCTACCGGGCCTGCCGTGACGCGGGCTGAGGCGGTGCCCCCCAGGAGGGGACCGCTCCCGATCTCCGTCCCGGGCTCCGGTCCCGTATCGGGCGGCACGCCGGTGATCAGGCCGCGCGGTCGCCATCGCGCCGTGCCGCCGGTGCCGCCGGTCGGTGAGACGGCTTCCTCACCTGGTTCCGGTCCCGTATCGGATGGCACGCCCGCGGTCACCCCGCGCGGCCGCCATCGCGTCACGCCGCCGGCGCCGCCGGTCGGTGAGACGGCTTCCTCACCGGTCAGGGGGCGACGATGAGCGTCTCCGTGCTGGGGATCCGGCACCACGGACCCGGGTCGGCACGGTCCCTGTGCGACGAGCTCGACCGCCTCAAGCCGGACATCGTGCTCATCGAGGGCCCGCCCGAGGCGGACGAACTGGTCGAGCTGGCCCGTGACCCCGACCTCCGGCCGCCGGTGGCGCTCCTCGCCCACGTGCCGGGTGAACCGTCCACCGCCGCGTTCTGGCCGTTCGCGGTGTTCTCCCCCGAGTGGCAGGCGCTCCGCCATGCCGTCGGGGCGGGCATCCCGGTCCGCTTCTGTGACCTGCCGGCCGCGCACAGCCTCGCCTCCCGCTCCGGCGCGACCGGCGACGCCGAGCCGCGGCCCGGAGAGGAGCCGGACACGGGTGTGCCCGGCCTCCATCGTGAGACGGCGGAAGACGGCGGGAAAGGCGATGCCACCCCGCGGGCCGTACAGGTCGATCCGATCGGGGCCCTCGCCCGCGCCGCCGGATACGACGACCCGGAGCGGTGGTGGGAGGACGCCGTCGAGCACCGCGGCGACACCCCGTTCCACATGATCGCCCAAGCGGTGGAGGCGGTCCGCGAGGGACACGTCGCCGACGGGTACGAGGCGCGGCGCGAGGCCTTCATGCGGCGCACGATCCGCAGGGCGGTCCGGGACGGCTTCGAGCGGATCGCCGTGGTCTGCGGGGCCTGGCACGTCCCCGCACTGGCGGGCACGGCGGGTGAGGGAGCGCCCTGGGGAGCCGGGCTGCCCACCGTCAAGGCCGACGACGCGCTGCTCAGAGGGTTGCCCAAGGTCAGGGCCGAGATCACCTGGGTGCCGTGGACGTACGGCCGGCTGGCCTCCTGGAGCGGGTACGGCGCGGGTGTGACCTCCCCGGGCTGGTACCACCACCTGTTCGCCTCCCCGGACCGCCCCGTCGAGCGGTGGCTGACCGGGGCGGCCGGGGTGCTCCGCGAGGAGGACCTGCCGGTCTCCTCCGCCCACGTCATCGAGGCGGTCCGGCTCGCCGAAAGCCTGGCCGTGCTCAGGGGACGGCCCCTGGCCGGGCTGGCGGAGGTCACCGAGGCGGTCAGGGCGGTGCTGTGCGAGGGCGACGACCTGCCGGTGGAGCTGATCCAGCGGCGCATGGTCGTGGGGGAGCGGCTCGGCCGGGTGCCGGACAGCACCCCGATGGTCCCCCTCCAGCGTCACCTGCGCGAGGAGCAGCGGCGGGTGCGGCTCAAGCCCGAGGCGCTCGACCGTGAGTACGACCTCGACCTGCGCAAACCCCTCGACTTGGAGCGCAGCAGGCTGCTGCACCGGCTCCGCCTGCTCGGCGTCTCCTGGGGCACTCCCCAGGAGAGCCGGAGCAAGGGCACCTTCCGCGAGTCGTGGTCGCTCGCCTGGCGGCCCGAGTTCGACATCGACCTGATCGAGGCGAGTTCCTGGGGCACGACCGTCCCGGCGGCGGCCGCCGCCCGCGTCCGCGACCTCGCCGACGGGGGCGGGGCGTCCGGCGGAACCCCCGGCTCGGGGGCACCGGGCCGGGGAGGCGGCGCGGCCAGGACCGGGGCACCGTCCGGCGGGGCGCCCGGAGGCGTCACGCTGGCCGGGCTCACCGGCCTGGTGGAGCACTGCCTGCTCGCCGACCTGCCGGAGGCGCTGCCGCACGTGCTCGACGCCCTGTCGGCGCGGGCCGCGCTCGACGGCGACGTCACGCACCTGATGGCGGCGCTCCCGGCGATGGTCCGCGCCCAGCGATACGGCGACGTGCGCGGCACCCCCGCCACCGGCCTGACCACCATCGTCGGGGCCATGCTCACCAGGATCTGCGTCGGCCTCGGTGGCGCCGTCACCGGTCTCGACGACGACGCCGCCCGTGACCTGATCCGTCACATCGACGCCGTCCACGCCGCCGTCTCCCTGCTCGAAGCCGTGCCCGCCGATGCCGGCGTCTCCCGCGATTCACGGGAGCCGGACGCCTCCGCCGGTTCCGTGAGCCTGGACGGTCCGGCGGGTGCGGAAGGCGCGAAGGAGGCGAGGAGCGCTGGAGCCTCGGGAGGCGCTGCCCGCCCTGAGGATGATTCTCCGCAGGGGCGGTGGTTGACGGCGTTGCGCGGGGCCTGCGGCCGCGGCGACCTGCACGGGCTCATCGAGGGTCGGCTCACCAGGATCCTGCTGGACGCGGCCGACCTCGACACGGCCGAGGCGGGCCGCCGGATGTCGCTGGCGATGTCGGCGGGGCACCCGCCGGCCAGGGCGGCGTCCTGGATCGAGGGGTTCCTTTCCGGAGGCGGGCTGCTGCTCGTCCACGACTCCCGGCTGCTCGGGCTGGTCGACGAGTGGCTCACCGGACTCGCCCCGGAGACCTTCATCGACGTGCTGCCCCTGCTCCGCAGGACGTTCGGCGCCTTCGCGGCCCCCGAGCGGCGCTCGATCGGCTCGCGCGTCCGCTCTCTCGGCTCTGGCGGCGCGGATCGGGCACCGGAGGCGGAGGAGTTCGACGAGGAACGCGCGGCGGCGGCCGTGCGGACCGTGCTGGCGATTCTGGGAAGGACGGGGAGCAGCGATGGATGAGCGGTTGCGCCGCTGGCGGATGGTCCTGGGCGGTGACGCCGACGGCACCGGGTGCGCGCTCGCCGGAACCGACGCCCAGATGGACGGGGCACTGGCCGCGCTGTACAACGGCGCCGGTGCGGGGGCGGCCGAGCGGAGCGGGGGCCTGGGCGCCTCCGCGCCCCGGGTGGCGCGCTGGCTGGGCGACATCCGGTCCTACTTCCCCTCGACCGTCGTCCAGGTCATGCAGAAGGACGCCGTCGAGCGGCTGAACCTGACCCGGCTGCTGATGGAGCCGGAGATGCTGGATGCCGTCGAGCCGGACGTGCACATGGTAGGCACCCTGCTGTCGCTCAACCGGGTGATGCCCGAGAAGGCACGGGAGTCGGCCAGGGCGCTGGTCGGCAAGGTCGTCTCCGAGTTGGAGCGGCGGCTGGTTCAGAGGACCAAGGCCGCCGTGACCGGCGCCCTGGACCGCTCGGCCAGGACCCACCGGCCCAGGCGGGTCGCCGACATCGACTGGGACCGCACGATCCGCGCCAACCTGAGGAACTACCTGCCGGAGCGCAACACCGTGATCCCGTCCAGGCTGGTCGGATACGGCAGGAGGCAGCGGGCGGTCCAGCGAGAGGTGGTGCTCTGCATCGACCAGAGCGGATCGATGGCCGCCTCCGTCGTCTACTCCAGTGTGTTCGGCGCGGTGCTCGCCTCGATGCGCTCGCTGAAGACCTCGCTGGTCGTCTTCGACACGGCGGTCGTCGACCTCACCGACCAGCTCCACGACCCGGTCGAGCTGCTGTTCGGCACCCAGCTCGGCGGCGGCACCGACATCAACCGGGCCATCGCCTACTGCCAGGGCCTCATCACCCGCCCCAACGACTCGATCTTCATCCTGATCAGCGACCTCTACGAGGGCGGCGTGCGGCAGGAGATGCTCCGCAGGGTCGCCCAGATGACCGCGGCGGGCGTCCAGGTGATCGTGCTGCTCGCGCTCTCCGACGAGGGCGCGCCCTTCTACGACCACGACAACGCCGCGGCGCTCGCGGCCATGGGGGTTCCCGCCTTCGCCTGCACCCCCGACGCCTTCCCCGACCTGATGGCCGCGGCGATCGAGCGCCGCGACATCGGCCAGTGGGCCGAGCGCCGGCTGGAGCGCACCGCCACCTGATCCCGTCCTGGTGAAGGAGGAAAGGCCACGGGGGCCCACCTTCTCCAGGACGTCAGGGGCCGAACGCGGCAGCCTGACACCCGTCGGCGGATCAGCCGTCGTGGTGGGCGGGGCCGGTCACGCGGCCGTCTCGGACGGCCCTTTGCCCGGTGGCCTCCCGACGACGCGTCGAGAGGCTCGGCGGGTTTCCCGGCCTGTCAGGAACGCTCCTGGTAGACGTCGGGGACGCCGTCGTGGTCGCGGTCGACGGTTTCGGCCTCGTGGATGCGCCGGTAGACGCGGTTGCGCAGCCGCAGGATCACCGTCGCCGTCAGCGCCGCGATCAGGGAGCCGGTCAGGACCGCCACCTTGACGTAGGCGTCGCGCTCGCTGCCGGCGCCGAAGGCCAACTCCCCGATGAGCAGGGAGACGGTGAATCCGATGCCGGCCAGCACGGCCAGCCCGGCCACGTCCACCCAGGCCAGTCCTTCGTCCAGGCGGGCGTGGGTGAAGCGGGCCACCAGCCAGGTCGCGAGCATGATCCCAATGGGCTTGCCCGCCACGAGGCCCACGACGACGCCCACCGCGACCGGGTCGCTCAGGGCGCCGGCCAGGCCGCTCAGGCCGCCGAGGCTCACCCCGGCCGACATGAACGCGAACACCGGCACGGCCACCCCGGCCGAGATCGGCCGCAGCCGGTGTTCGAAGTGCTCGGCCAGGCCGGGCCCGGCCTCCGGGCCGCCGGAGCGCTCGCTGCGCAGGACCGGCACGGTGAAGGCCAGCAGCACGCCGGCGACGGTGGCGTGTACGCCCGAGGCGTGCATCAGCGCCCAGGTGGCGGCGGCCAGTGGCAGTAGCAGCCACCAGGCGCGTACCCGGCGCTGTACCAGCAGGGCGAAGACCGCCAGTGGCAGCAGCGCGCCCAGCAGCGGCAGCACCGACAGGTGCTCGGTGTAGAAGAGGGCGATGATGACGATGGCCACCAGGTCGTCGACCACGGCCAGGGTGAGCAGGAAGGTGCGCAGCGCGGTGGGGAGATACCGGCCGATGACCGCGAGCACGGCCAGGGCGAACGCGATGTCGGTGGCCGTCGGGATCGCCCAGCCCCGCGCCGCGCCGGAACCGGCACCGACGCCGAGGGTGAGCAGCAGGTACAGCACGGCCGGGACGATCACCCCGCCGAGCGCGGCCGCGACCGGCACCGCGGCCCGCCGCACCTGGCGCAGGTCACCGGCGACGAACTCGCGTTTCAGTTCCAGGCCGGCCACGAAGAAGAAGATCGCCAGCAGCCCGTCGGCGGCCCAGGTCGCCAGGCTCAGATCCAGGTGCAGCGCCGCCGGGCCTACCCTGAAGGCGCGCAGTGCCTCGTAGGTCCCTGACCACGGGGAGTTCGCCCAGATCATGGCGGCCACCGCGCCGGCCAGCAGCAGCGCTCCGCCGACGGTCTCCTCGCGCAGGATGCCGGCGATGCGGCGGGCCTCGGGCCACGAGCCCAGGCCGAGCAGACGGGACGTGCCGGGCGGGGTCTCGGTCATCGGCGCTCCGTTTCCGGGGTCGGGTCAGCCACTGCCGACCAGACTTCCCGGCGCACCACCGGCCACCTTACCCGCGGGGCCGCCGCCGGCCGACTCCAGGGTCATGGGAACGGGTCGGCCGCCGAACCGTCCCCCGGCCGGTTCCGCAAGCCCGTCCACCGGGTCGACGATCCGGTGGAGGCCAACGGCACCGAGCGGTTCGTGTCCGGGCTCGGCCCGCTGCCGGGAGACCGGTCCTACGACCAAGGACTGACACGGAGGCCCGATGCCAGGGGCGGAGTGCCGGGCGTACCGTCGGCTCATGATTAGCACGACAGGCGAAAAGCGGGCCGTCGGGATATTCGCCGCGCGGCACCGTGCCCTGACCGTCGGGATGGTGGCACTCATCTCCCTGGTCGCCTTCGAGTACCTGGCGGTGGCCACCGCGATGCCGGTCGTGGCCGACGAGTTGGACGGTCACGCGCTGTACGGGCTGGCGTTCAGCGGGGCGATGGCGGCCGGGGTGATCGCGACGGTGCTGGGCGGGCGCTGGGGCGACGTCAGGGGGCCGGTGGCGCCGCTCTGGGCCGGCGTGGCGCTCTTCGCCGCGGGGCTGGTCGTGGCCGGGACGGCGCCGACGATGGACGTGTTCGTCGTGGGCCGTTTCGTGCAGGGCTTCGGCGGGGGCGTCTTCCAGGTCGCGATGTACGTGCTGGTCTCGCGGGTCTACCCGGCCGAGACGCACCCCCGGGTGTTCTCGATCTTCGCGACGGCCTGGGTGGTTCCCTCCATGGTGGGGCCGGTGATCACCGGCCTCGTGGTGGAGTACGCGGGCTGGCGCTGGGTCTTCATCGGCGTGACGGTGCTTCTCCTCCCCGCGGCGCTGCTGCTCTGGCGCGGGCTGGCCGCCGCGCCCATGTCGGACCGGCCGCAGACCGGCCCGCGCTCCTCGATCGCGCGACGGCTGGGCTGGGCGGTGCTCGTCGCGGTCGGCGCGGCACTGATGCAGTACGGGGGCGCGGCGCGCGGCGCCGGGTTCGTCCTGCTCGTCGTGGGGCTGGCCACTCTGGTCGCGGCGCTGCCCCGGCTGCTCCCCGAGGGAACCCTGCGCGCGGCCAGGGGCCTGCCCTCGGTGGTCTCACTGCGCGGCATCGCGGCGGGCGCGGCCATCGGCGGGGAGGCGTTCCTGCCGCTGATGCTCAACCAGGAGCGCGGCCTGTCGCTGACCATGGCCGGGCTCACCCTGACCGGTGGCGCGCTGAGCTGGTCGTTCGGCTCGTGGGTCGTGGGCCGCCGGAGTTTCGACCGGGTCCTGGTGCTGCGCTGTGGCTCGGCGCTGATCGCCGTGGGGCTCGTGCTGATGGGCCTGACCGTCTTCGCCGTCGTCCCGGTCGCCACCGCCTTCCTCGGGGAGATCGTCCTGGGGCTCGGCATGGGCATCGTCTACCCGACGCTGTCGGTGCTCGTCCTGGAGCTGTCACCCCCGGGGGAGGCGGGGGAGAACAGCGCGTCGCTGGGGGTCGCGGAGTCGGTGTACACGGTCGTCTCCGTCGCGGTCGCCGGTGCGCTCCTGGCGGCACTGGGCGCCTCGACCGTCGCCTACCTGCTCTGTTTCGGGCTGGCGGCGTTGATGGCGACCACCGGAGTCCTGGTCGGCGCCCGGGTCGGAGCCGACGACTCCGTCCGGGGCTGAGCTCCTCCTGGGGTGCCCCCTTGGCGACCTGAGTTCTGTCCGCACCGAAAGTGGCAGAAAAATCGGGAAAAACCGGACTTAATCCCACCCTTGCAGGCGGGAGGCATTCGCGGGCCGTCGTGGCACCATGGAAGAACGCCGTTCCCGGTGGTGTTGAGAGGAGTCCCGCCTTCGGGCGGGATTCGTGTTTTGGGAGCTTGAATTCTCCGGGTCCGGAGAGGTCAAGGGGGGATCATGCCGCGTGTCCGCGAGCTTGAGGTGTTCCGGTTGGTGCTGCCGTACGGCAGGCGGCCGGAGAGCATCCTCGTCCGGCTCACCGACTACGGGGGCATGACCGGGTGGGGCGAGGTCGTCGACGCCGACCCCAAGACCTGGGTCGCGCTGGAGGAGGGGCTCGCGCAGGCGCTGATCGGCGCCGACTGGGAGCATCCCGACGAGCTCGGCGCCGTCCCCGGCGGGTCCGCCGCCGACATGGCCTGCTGGGACCTGTGGGCGAGGATGCGCGGGGTGCCGCTGGCCCACGCGCTGGGCGGTACCCGTACCTCCCTCATGGCCACCGTCAGGATCGGCGCCGACCGCAATCTGGAGAGCCTGGTCGCCCGGGTGAACCGGCACGTCTGCGCCGGGTACGCCCACGTCACCCTGGACGTCCACCCCGGCTGGGACATCGAGCCGCTGCGCGCCGTCCGCCAGGCGTACCCCGTGCTGGGCATCAGCGTGGACGCCCGCGGCGCCTACCGCGACGTCGCCGCCCTTGAGGCGCTGGACGCCTACACGCTCTCCGCCATCGAACGCCCCTGCGCCGCTCTGGCCGACCACGCCGACCTGCAGCAGCGCGTCGCCGCCCCGGTCCTGCTCGAGGTCGCCTCGGCCGCGGAGCTGGGCGAGGCGATCGCCGCGGGGGCGGGCAGGGCGCTGCTGCTCCGCCCGTCGGCCCTGGGCTCCCTGCGCGAGGTACGGCGGGTGCACGACCGTGCGGTGCGCGCCGGATGGGAGATCGCCTGTGCCGGGGGCCGGGGCACCGGGCTGGCCCGCGCGGCCACCGTCGCCGCCGCCAGCCTGCCCGGCTGCACCCTACCCTGCGATGTGGCCGAACCGCCGCGCAGCGCGCAGATCGTCGACCCGCCGGTCGGCGCCTCCGGCGGCGTGGTGGCCGTGCCGCTCACCCAGCCGGGCCTGGGCCACCGCATCGACGAGGCCCGCGTCCGCCGCCTGGCCAAGGAGTCGTACTCGGCCTGACGCGCTCCCCGGCCTGAAGGCCGGAACACCGGACCGCCTTCAGGTGGCGCGACGTTCCCGGCCGGCCCTGCTCAGCCGCAGCCTTCGGTGATGCCCTTGGGAGCGGTCGGGTCCGGCTTCGCCGTGGTGCTCGCCCCGGGGAGGGGCGTGCGGGAGGTGGTGGCCCGGGGGACGGCCGTGGGGGCCGCGGTGGCGGTGAGGGGACGCCTGGTGACGGCCGAGGAGTGCAGGGCCTTCGCGGTGACCGTGCGGATCCTGCTCCAGTCGGGGTAGCCGGTGTTGATCAGCGGTGGGACGAACTGGACGCTGGTCACCTTCGCGTTCTTGACCTTCAGCGCCAGCGGCACTAGGTGCTCCAGCATCGGGCGCGGGATGTCGGTCCGCAGCAGTTCCTTGGTGGCCAGCGCGACCTGGTTGAACCGCGACAGCACGGTCGCCGGGTCCGCCTGGGAGAGCAGGGCGCCCAGCACGCACCGCTGGCGTCCCATCCGGGTGTAGTCGTCGCTGTTGGTGCGCGAGCGGGCGAACCACATCGCGTCGGCGCCGCGCAGCCTGCGGGTACCCGCCTTGACCAGGCCCTCGTCGTACTTGCCGAAGACCACGTCCTGGGGCACGGTCACCGTCACGCCGCCGATCGCGTCGATCAGCCGGGCGAAGCCCCACATGTTGGCCAGGGCATACCAGTCGATCTTCAGGCCCAGCGTGTAGCCGACCGTGTCGATGAGCGTCCTCGCTCCCTGCTTCTCGCGGCCCCCGAAGATCTCCGGGTGCGCGTCGGCGTACTCCCAGACGGCGAAGAGCAGGTCCTCGCGCGAGCCGTCCGGGTTGGCCGGGAGCCTGAATCCGTCGGGAAAGCGCCTCGCCATGGGGGAGCCGGGGACGAAGCGGACGTTCTCCAGGTTGCGCGGCAGGCTCAGCAGCACGGTGTTGCCGGTTTTGACATCTATGCTGGCCACGTTGATGCTGTCGGTCCGCACGCCCACCCGGTGGGTGTCGGCGTCCCCGCCGAGCAGCAGGATGTTCACCCGGTCGCGACCCGCCCACGGGTCGTCCTCTCCATCCCCGCCGCCGGTGGGGCGTGCGGTGGACGGGGCGCTGAAGACGTCGTCCAGTGCCGACTGCGAGACCGCCGCGTACTGCCCGAGGAGGCCGAACGGCAGCAGTACGGCCACCGCGAGCGTTCCCGCCAGGACCCCGGCGACCGCCTGCCCGGCACCGGGCAGCGTGCCGGGGTTCATCACCACGAACGAGTGCACGACCAGGACGAACCAGGCGACGCCGAGCGCCAGGGAGGCCACCGTGACGCCGGTCAGCCAGGAGGAGGAGACCAACTGCCCGGCGAGGTCACCGAGGTCGGAGGTGAGCGCGACCCAGAGCAGGGACAGCAGCAGCGCCGCGTACGCGCACAGCAGCGCCAGCCCGGTCCTTCGCCATCCGGCACGCAGATGCGCGGCGCCCGGGGCGATGGCGGCCAGCGCCGTCCAGCCGATGACCGCACCGACGCCGGGCGGCTTCGATCTGTCACGCAATTGCTCCCCGTTTCCTCGCGCCTGACTCGGGCTTGACCACCGCAGGGAGATGGTAGGGGGGCGAAACCAGGTCGCGGGCGACAAGTCGGTGAACAACTCGGGAAGCCGGCAAGGCTTTATCCTGTGATTTTGACTGGAATAAGATTCGGTCATGGCTTTCACCGAGATCGAGTACGGCGTGGCTGACGGCATCGCCACCATCACCCTCGACCGCCCGCACCGCCTCAACGCCTTCACCTACACGATGCGCCGCGAGCTGATCGACGCCTTCGACCTGGCCGACGCCGACGACGAGGCGCGCGTGGTGATCGTCACCGGCCGGGGCCGCGCCTTCTGCGCGGGCGCGGACCTCGGGGGTGGCGGTGACACCTTCAACCATGACAGGAGCGAGGAGATGTTCGGCGGTGAGGACACCGTTGACGGCTCGCCCCGCGACGGCGGCGGCACGGTCGCGCTCCGGATCGCCAGGTCGCTCAAGCCGGTCATCGCCGCGATCAACGGTCCCGCCGTGGGTGTCGGGGTGACGATGACGCTCCCGATGGACATCAGGATCGCCTCCGACACCGCCAGGTTCGGCTTCGTCTTCGCCCGGCGCGGCATCGTGACCGAGGCCGCCTCCAGCTGGTTCCTGCCCCGGCTCGTCGGCATCTCCCAGGCCATGGAGTGGGCCGCCACCGGCAGGGTCTTCCCCGCCGCCGAGGCGCTCCAGGGGCGTCTGGTCTCCAAGGTCGTCGCCCCGGACGAACTGCTCCCCGCCGCCCACGCGCTGGCCCGCGAGATCGTCGGCAACACCTCCGCCGTCTCGGTCGCCGCGATCCGGCGGCTCATGTGGTCGGGCCTGTCGGCCGCCTCCCCCTGGGAGGCCCACCGGGCCGACTCGATTCTGATGCGCGACTTCGGCTCCGCGCCCGACAGCGCCGAGGGCGTCACGGCCTTCCTGGAGAAGCGGCCGGCGAAGTTCCCGATGAAGGTCTCCCTCGACCTCCCCGCCGCGGTCCCCTCCTGGCCGGACAACCCCTACGAACTTCCCTGACCTGCCGGGTCTCGCCGTCAGGCCGGGATGCGAGAGGCGGTGCGGGGAACGGGAACCCGTCGATCAGGACATCACCAGGGGAAGGCGAACAGACCGTAGTAGGCCGCGGCCACCAGGAGCAGGGCGGTGCCGCCGAGCACCCCGGCGATCGCGAAACTCTGCGGGCGGGAGGGCTCCCAGCCCTCCCGCAACCCCGCGACGACGGCCGCCACGCCCGTGACCTCCTGCAGCAGCATCAACAGCGCCAGGATCCTGATGACCAGCCATCCGGTGAGCACCGCGGGCCACGCCCCGGCCTGGTTGACCGAGAACAGCACGAGCAGCGTGATGAACGCCGCCACCGAGACCAGCAGCCCGGCCCCGGTCCACGCCATCCGGCGGAACCGCCGCCGGACCGGCGGCCAGATCCGGGCGTTGGTCTCCGCGGCGGGCGACCGGCCGCGGAGCCGCACCACCATCTCGGCCACCGGGCCGACCACGTAGCCGACCGCGGCCAGGCAGAGCGTCAGACCGATGACGGTCCCCCCGGCGTACCAGGGGGCCGCGGGAACGTCGCTGGCCTCCAGACGCTGGATCGGCGTGGCACCGGCGATGCGCACCGCGGGTCTGGCCGTGCCGGGCAGGCCCAGGACCCAGTTGGCCAGCGTCTGCAGGTAGCCGGGCGCGAACGGGCCGCCGTGCACGCGCATGCCGTGGTCGGCGCGGTCGAGGTAGCGGATGGTGTAGTCGCCGTTACCGCCCTCGGCGAGCGCGCCGGTCAACGCCATGCTGCTCTCCACGAACGGGATCGAGGGATCGCGCGTGCCGTACAGGGCCAGGACCGGCTGCCGCATCCCGCGCAGCGCGGGCAGGCCGTCGTAGCGCAGGAAGTTCATGTCCACGGCGCCCATGGCGCGGGTGAGCAGCTCGCGTACCCCGCTGGGCGCGTACAGCCGTTCGAGCTGCTCGCCCAGTGCCCAGGTCACCTGCCGCATGGGGGAGACGTTGGGCGCCGACACCAGCACGGTGAACCCGACGGCGCTGCTCCTGGTGGCGGCGATGGGCACCACCCAGCTGCCCTCGCTCACCCCCCAGAGCCCCGTTCTGGCCGGGTCGACGTCGTCGCGGACGAGCAACTTCTCCAGAACGAGCAGGGCGTCGCGGGCGAGCAGGCCGAAGTCACGGTTGCGGAAGTTGTAGCCCACGGTCCGCTTGTCGTAGACGAGGGTGACGATCCCGGCCCTGGCCAGCCACTCGGCCTGGGTGGTGAACTCTCCCCTGACCCCGGCCCCGGCCCCCTGCACGAAGACCAGCGCGGGGTGGCGTCCGGGGGCGACCGGCGCGCGGATCGTCGCCTGGAGGGGGGTACCGTCCTCGGCCGTGACGGTGACGTCCTGCGTGGTGATCTGCCTGGTCGCGGCGACCGGCCTGACCTCGTCCGGCGGCTGGGCAGGAAGGGTCTGGAAGACCGGGTCGGCGCGGAGCGGGGTCGGGTCGAACGGCGGCGGCAGGGTGTAGCCCACCGTCGCGAGAACCACGAGGATCAGGCCGGAGGCGACGCTCAGCACGCCACGGCCGGCCTGGTTGTCGATCCGATCCCCGATCGTCACTCGCCTCCGTGATCGTCGTTTCCCGGTATCGTTCCCTCTGATCTTCAAGCGTACCCATGGACGAAAACCCTGAGCGGAGCGGGCGATCCGAGTGATGTGAGTGGCCACATTTGTCGCTGAGTCCTGTTAGCTTCGTGCGACATGCGGGTGCTGCACACATCGGACTGGCACCTGGGCCGCTCGTTCCACCGGGAGAGTCTCCTGGCCGCCCAGGGTGCCTTCGTCGACCACCTGATCGAGACCGTCAGATCGGAGCGGATCGACGTGGTCGCGGTCTCCGGTGACGTCTACGACCGGGCACTGCCCTCGGTCGACGCGGTCGAGTTGTGCAACCAGGCGCTGCGGCGGCTGGTCGACACCGGGACGCGCACCCTGCTGATCAGCGGTAACCACGACTCGGCGCGCCGTCTCGGCTTCGGCGCGCACCTCATCGACGCGGCAGGCGTCCACCTGCGCACCGACCCCGAGCGGGTCGGCGAGCCGGTCGTCGTCGACGACGTCGCCTTCTACGGCATCCCCTACCTGGAGCCCGAGCTGGTGCGCGCCCCCTGGGAGCTGCCCGAGCGCACCCACACCGCCGCGATCGGGCACGCCATGTCCCTGATCCGCGCCGACCTCGCCCGGCGCGGACCCCGGTCGGTGGTCCTCGCCCACGCGTTCGTGACCGGGGGGCGGAGCAGTGACAGCGAGCGCGACATCAGCGTGGGAGGCGTCGCGCACGTCCCGGTGTCCGCCTTCGACGGTGTCGACTACGTGGCGCTCGGCCACCTGCACGGCCGCCAGCGGATGAGCGAGACCGTCCGCTACTCCGGTTCCCCGATCGCCTACTCCTTCTCCGAGGCCGGGCAGGTGAAGGGGTCCTGGCTGGTCGACATCGGCCCCGGCGGGTACGAACGCGCGGAGTTCGCCGAGGCCCCGGTGCCCAGGCCGGTCGGCCGGCTCACCGGTCGCATCGACGACCTGCTGGCCGCACCCGAGCACGCCCGCTACGAGGACCACTGGCTCCAGGTGACGCTCGTCGACCGGATCCGGCCCAAGGGCGCGATGGAGCGGCTCAGGTCCCGCTTCCCGCACACGCTCGCCCTGTCATTCGAACCCGAGGGCGGGGCCGGTGAGACCGTCACCCGGCCCAGGGTGGCCGGGCGCCCCGAGATCGAGGTCGCCCTCGACTTCGTCCGCGAGGTGCGCGGCGAGGCCGCCGATCCCGCCGAGACCGAACTGCTGCAGAGGGCCGTCGAGGCCTCCCGCGCGAAGGAGGCGATGGCGTAGATGCGCCCGCACCGTCTGTGGATCACCGCCTTCGGCTCCTTCCCCGGTGAGGAGCAGGTCGACTTCGACGCCCTCGCCGAGGCGGGGCTCTTCCTGATCCACGGCCCCACGGGGGCGGGCAAGACCACGGTGCTCGACGCGCTCTGCTACGCCCTGTACGGCAGGGTGCCGGGCAGGCGCGACAGCGCCAAGAGCCTGCGCTGTGACCACGCGCCCCCGGGACGCGGGCCCAGCGTGGCGCTGGAGGTCACGATCAGGGGGCGCCGGTTGAAGATCACCCGGTCGCCCGGCTGGCAGCGCCCCAAGCTCAGGGGCACCGGCACGACCAGGGAGAACGAGAAGGCACTGCTCACCGAACTCGCCCCCTCGGGGGAGTGGGTGGGGCTGACCAACCGGGTCGACGAGGCGGGGGAGTTCATCGGCACCCTGCTCGGTATGAACGCCGAGCAGTTCCTCCAGGTCGCGATGTTGCCCCAGGGGGATTTCGCGAAGTTCCTCCGTGCGGACGGGGAGGACCGGCGCAAGGTCCTGGAGCGACTCTTCTCGGTGAAGGTCTACGCCGCCGCCGAGTCCTGGCTCGCCGACCGGCGTACCGAGGCGTTCCGCGAGCAGCAGGCCCTCCGCAGGGAGGTCGACTTCGCGGTGAAACGCCTTGAGGAGGCCGCGGGGTCCGCGCTCTCGGCCGCGCTGACCGATGCCGCGGCGGAGGTCCCGGTGGAGGTCTCGGTGGAGGTCTCGGTGGAGGACGACCCGCTGGGATGGGCCCACGCGGTCGAGGAACTCGCGGCACGGGAGGTCACCCGGCTGAGCGGCATGGACCTCGGCGGCGAGGCCGCCGTACGGCAGGCGCGGGAGAGCCTGGAACGTGGCACCGCGCTGGCCGACCGGCGCCGCCGCCACGCCGAGGCGCTGACCAGGAGCCGGGCGCTGGAGGAGACCGCCGAGGAGCGGGCGGACCTGGAGACCCTCCTGGAGGAGGCGGCGGCCGCCGACCGGGTGCTGCCGCTTATCCAGGGCGCCGAACAGCGTGCCGAGGCCGCGGCCAAGGCCCGAAGCCTGGCCGCCGACGCCGTCGCCCGTGCGCTCCCGCTCATCGATGCCACCCGGGACGTCGTCCACGACCGTACGGGCACCGGCGAGACAGGTGATCGTCTCGTCGTCGGCGCGCTCCGCGACGACGACGTCCGGGACCGGGCGGAGGCCGGCGCGGACCGCCGTCACGCCGTGCTCGGCCGCCTGGTCGAGCTGGAACGCGACCGCCGGAGCGAGATCACCCGCCTGGGCGAGCTGCGCGCGGAGGAGTCACGCCTGGCGGAGATAGTCCGGGAGCGGGACCGGGCCGCTCACGAGATCGTCGAGCTGGCCGCCGCGCAGGCCGTGGCCGACTCCCGGCTGAAGGACATCCCCGAGCTCAGGCGGGAGGTGGAGGAGCGTCTCACCGCCGCCCGTCTGGACGCCGCCCGCATCCCCGCCGCCGAGTCGGCGGTCGAGGGCGCCGTCACCCGCCTCCGGGCGGCCGAGCGGCGCACCCGCCTCGCCGCAGACCTGGCCGCGGCCCGTGCCGACCTCGCCGCCCTCCTGCCAGGGGTCAGCGACGCCTTCGCCGCTCACCCGCTTCCGGGCCAGGCCCATGACGTGCTCGGGACCCGTCGCGAGGGCACCGGCCTGTCCGCCGAGCCCGGTGAGATCCGTGAGGTCCTCGCCGCCCGGGAGGGAGAGTGCGGGCGACAGCTGGCCGGGCTGGAAGGGCTGCGGGTCGAGGAGGCCCGGCTGGCCGAACTCGACGGGCTGATCGCCGCACTCGGCGACGAGCTCGTGGAGGCGGCCCGGCAGGAGGGCGAGGTCCGCGGGCTCTGGGAGGCGCTGCCCGCCGAGGCGGCGGAGGCGACCGCGCGGCTGAACGAGGTCAGGGCCGCCGGGGCGGGACTTCCGGCGGCGCGGGCGCGTGCCGAGGCCGCCACCGCGTTGCTCACCGCGGTACGGCGCCGCGAGGCGCTCAACGCCGAGCTGGAGGTCGCGCGCGCGGCCCAGGTGGAGACCACCGACCTCGCGCAGGCGCTCCGCGACCGCTACCAGGACATCCAGCGGTCCAGGATCGAGGGCATGGCCGCCGAGCTCGCCGCCAAGCTCGTCCCCGGCGCCCCCTGCGCGGTCTGCGGCTCGCCCGATCACCCCGCTCCCGCCGCCCCCGCCGACGAGGTGCGCACCGCCGAGGACGAGCACGCGGCCCAGGGCGCCTACGAGGCGGCCCAGGAACGGCGCCGGGAGGCGGAGACCACGGTCACGGTGCTGCTCTCCCGTCTCGGCGAGGTCCGCGCCGTCGCGGGGGAGGAGACCGTGGAACGGGCGGGGGAGACCCTCGCCGAGGCCGAGCGGGAACTGGAGGCGCTGACCGCCACGGCGAGCGCCGAGGACGCCCTCGCCGCCGAGGTGGAGCGGATCGCCGCCGAACTGGACGACGCCAGAACCCGGATCGAGGAGATCACCCGGCGGCTCGCCGAAGGCCGTGCCCGCCTGGCGGGATGGCAGGCCGAGCGTGACCGGCTGACCGCCCGCCTGGACGGGGCCCGGGGCGACGACCGCACGGTCCAGGCCCGCCGCGACCGCCTGGCGGCGGAGGCCGGGCGTCTCTCCACGGCCCTGGCCGCAGCCGTCCACGCCGTCGAGGTCACCGCGGCCCACCGGGAGGCGAGCGATCGGACCGACCTGGCCGTACCCGACGCCACCGGCGAGCTCGCCGAGGCGGAGGGAGCGCTGGCCGCGCTCCGGGAGTCGGCCGAGGCCGAGCCGGCGCTGGCGGCGGAGGCGGCCGGGATCGCCGCCGAGTCCGAGCGGCTCCGGGAGCGCTCGCGCGAACTCGCCGTCGACCTGGCGGCCCGCCGTACGGACGTCGAAAGGCTCGGCGCCGACGCCGAGCGGCTGGCCGGGCGCGTCGACGAGGCACGCGGCCAGGACCCGACGCTGACCGCCAGGCTGGACCGGCTGGCCGACGAGGCGGAACTGCTCAGGGAGGCCGTAGAGGCGGTCAGGGACGAACGGGTCAGCGCCGCCGAGCTGGTGACCGCCCGCGACCGGGCGCTGAGCGCCGTCGTCGAGGCGGGCTTCCTCGGGCTGGACGACGCCCGCGCGGCCGTACGCTCTCCCGCCGACCGGGAGGAGAAGGCCGCCCGCCTCCACGAGCTCGCCACGGAGAGCGCCGCGGTCGCCGCCATGCTCGCCGACCCCGAGTTGGTCGCCGCCGCCGCCGAGCCGGAACCCGACCTGTCGAGCCTGCGCGAGGCGCGGGACGCGGCCGACGCCGCCCATGCCCGCCTGCTCTCCGAGCGGAGCCAGGCCGAGGGCCGGCTGGCCCGGCTGGCCGCCCTCCGCACCGAGCTGGCCGCCTGCCTGGAACGCTGGCGGCCCGCCGACGAGCAGCACCGCCTGGCCGACCGGCTCGCCGCCCTGACCGGAGGGAACTCCGCCGACAACCGGTGGAGGATGCGGCTCTCGTCGTACGTGCTCGGTGAGCGCCTCAGCCAGGTGGTCGCCTCGGCCAACGAGCGGCTCGACCACATGTCGGGCGGGCGCTACCTGCTGGAACACAACCGCGACCGCTCCGCCGGTGACCGGAGCAGGTCCGGCGGCGGGCTCGGCCTGCACATCCTGGACAGCTGGACCGGTGTCGGCCGCGACCCGGCTACCCTGTCGGGCGGCGAGAGCTTCATCACCTCCCTGGCCCTGGCCCTCGGCCTGGCCGACGTGGTCACCGCCGAGGCCGGGGGAGTCGACATCGGCACGCTCTTCGTCGACGAGGGTTTCGGCACCCTGGACGAGGACACCCTCGACGGGGTGCTCGACATCCTCGACGGCCTGCGCGACAACGGCCGCGCGGTCGGCATCGTCAGCCACGTCGCCGAGCTGCGCACCAGGGTCCCCGCCCAGCTGCACATCCGCAAGGAACGCCGAGGCTCGACGGTTCGTCAGTGACCCGCCCGGCGACATGACGTTCTTCTGAGCGCCGCGCGACTCCGAGCGCGCGTGACGGCACACCCGGCGGCGTGGCCTACCGAACACCGCGAGCGGTGCCGAAGGGCTCGGCCCGCCGGCGGCTCCAGCAAGGTACGAATCGGCGCGTGCCGAACACCGCCTACCGGGACGGCGCGGCTCGCGGGGGCGTGACCCGATGGCGGCGGTGTCCGCGGGGCCGTGCCGGTGCGTCCTCTCCGTTCGTGGTGCCGCACCGGCGGTGGCGGATCAGATCTTTTAGGAACGGGTTAGAAGCATGTTACGGCTGCCCGGAATTTTAAATCAACCATTGACTCCCTGTTTGTCACTGCTTACTGTTCCTTCCACGCCGTTCGGTTCATCTGAACGCCGTATCGCTGACCGGAACGATGGGAACTCGATGGGTGCCCACGGTCACATTCACGCCACCGAGCGAGAGAAAGGGCGACGATGCCGGATCCGGGACCGCTGTTCTCGCCCGTCAGCCTGGGGCCGGTGGCACTGCGCAACCGGGTGTTCGTGCCCGGCCACACCACCAATTTCGGCCTGGACAACCGCCCGACCGCCCGGCACACCGCCTACCACCTGGAACGTGCCAGAGGCGGGGTGGGGCTGATCATCACCGAGGCGGTGCGGGTCCACCCCACCAGCGCCGGCAGGCACATCAGCCTCGGCAGCTTCGACGACTCCTCCATCCCGGCCTACGCCGAGGTCGCGGAGGCCGTGCACGCCGAGGGAGCGCGGATCTTCGCCCAGATCATGCACGCGGGGCGGCAGGCCTCCGGTGAGGCGACCCGCACCGCGGCCTGGTCGGCGGCCGACGTGCCGTGGGCCGCCGGGGCGCACGTCCCGCACGCGATGGGACACGGTGACATCGCCACGGTCGTCGACGCCTTCGGCGCGGCCGCCCGCCGCATGGCGCAGGCCGGGTACGACGGGGTGGAGGTCCACCTCGGCCACGGCCACCTGCTCCAGCAGTTCCTCTCGCCGGTCACCAACACCAGGACCGACGGCTACGGTGGCGACCTCGACGGGCGTCTCAGGCTCACCCGCGAGGTGCTCGCCTCGGTGACCCGGCAGGCGCCGGACCTGCCGGTGGGCCTGCGGATCAGCGCCGACGAGTTCCTGCCCGGCGGTCTGACGCCGCAGGACATGCTGGAGGTCGTCGGGCTGCTGCGCGATGAGTTCCCGCTCGTCCACGTGCACGTCAGCCACTCGGCCTACCACGGCAGCTACTCGCTGGCGACGCAGATGGCCGACATGAGCTTCGGCCACGCGCCGTTCCGGCACCACGCCCCACTGTTCAAGCGGAGCTTCCCCGGCCTGGCCGTGCTCGCGGTGTGCCGGCTCGACAGCCTTCCCGAGGCCGTCGAGCTGGTCACCTCCGGTGAGGCCGACCTGGTGGGGCTGGCGCGACCGCACATCGCCGACCCCCACCTGGTCCGCAAGGCGATGGAGGGCCGCTCGCACGAGTCCCGCTCGTGCCTGGCCTGCAACCAGGGCTGCATCGGGCGGCTGGAGAGCAGCCTGCCGATCTCCTGCGTGGTCAACCCCGAGGTCGGCGCCGAGCGGGAGTGGCGGCGGACGTGGGCGGAGCCGCCGCTCGCCGGTACCCGTCCCCGCCGGGTCCTCGTCGTCGGCGGTGGTCCCGCGGGCATGGAGGCGGCGCTGTCGGCCCGGCGCGCCGGTCACGACGTGACGCTCGCCGAGGCCGGTCCCGAGCTGGGCGGCCAGGTGGCGATCGCCGCCCGGGTACCCGGCAGGGAGCGCCTCGCGCTGCTCACCTCGGAACTCAGCCGGGACGTCGCCGCCGAGCGGATCACGATCCTGCTGGGGCACCGCGTCGAGGCGGCGGACCTCCTCGTGGGAGGTCGCCACGAGGGTGTCGACGACGTCATCGTGGCGACGGGCTCGCGACCCCGGCGGCGGGAGCTGCCGGGCGGGCCCCCGGTGTTCGACCTGTGGCAGGCGGTCGCCTCCCTGGAGGACCCGGCCTCACCGCTGCGCGGCACCGTCGCCATCCGCGACGACGATGGGGCCTGGCCCGCCGCGTCGATCGCCGAGCACCTGGCCTGGCTGGGAGCGAAGGTGCACCTGCTCTCCCCGACCGCCTCGCTCGCCGCCCGCATCACCACGTACTCCAGGCTCGCGCTCACCCACCGCTTCGGCGAGCTGGGGGTCAAGGTCCACCCGCTGCGCGTCCCGCAGGGCGTCGAGGGCGGCCTGCTCACCCTCCGCGACACCCTGTGCGGCGACGTGGAGACCATGCCGGGCGTGACCGCGATCGTCGACGCGGGCACCCCCACCGCCGTGGACGAGCTCTACCGCGAACTCGACGCCCTGCCCGACGCCCCCCGCGTGCACGTCGTCGGCGACGCCAACGCGCCGCGGACCGCGCTGGAGGCGGTCTACGAGGGACGGCTCGCCGGCACCTTCCTGACCGATGCCGTCAGCGGCGCGACCGCGCTGGCCCGTGCGCGCTGAACCACGCCCCGACCACACCGCCACCGTTCCCCGTCGACCCCGACGCGGCGCCGTAGAAGGGCACCGCTCGCCCCCTAGAAGGAGAACCATGATCGATATCGAGGATCGCCTGACCTTCGACGAGCGCTCCACCGTGGACTACATCCTGGCGATGCGCAAGAGGTGGGCCGACACGCTCTACCCCGCCCTCGCCGAGGAGTACCGCGCCGACGGCGCTCCCGCGCAGACCGTGGAGGAGGCCGGCGAGCGGTTTCGCAACCTGAACCTCTACTCGTGGTTCAGCCACCTTGAGCGGGTGCAGCAGAAGATGCTGTGGAAGACCGCCGGCGACGCCGTCATCAGCCGCCGTGACGACCTGATCGACCAGCTGGGCGAGGTGCGGGCGCCGAAGGGCAAGCTCGTCCTGAACTCCGAGGTGGAGCTGCCTGACTGGTACACCGACTTCGACATCCACATCCAGCCCGGCGGATTCTTCTCCGACGACCTGTCCGCGTACGTCTACGAGTTCGGCGCGCGGATCGTCATGCTGCGCGACAACGACGGCTACAAGTTCCACCAGCTGTTCACCCAGACCGCGCTGCCCGACCTGCCGGACGCGGCCCGCGTGGTCGACATCGGCTGCGGCTTCGGCAAGAGCACCCGCCCGCTCGCGAACCGCTACCCGAAGGCCGAGGTCATCGGCGTCGACTTCGCCGCTCCCGGCCTGCGCCTGGCGCACGCCGAGGCCGAGGCCGAGGGCATCGCGATCACCTACCTCCAGGGCGACGGCAGGACGACCGGCCTGCCGGACGGCTCCTGCGACGTGGTCACCGGCACGATGGTGCTGCACGAGATGCCGGCCCAGGCCGTGAGGGAGACCATCCAGGAGGCCGCCCGCCTGCTGCGGCCCGGTGGGGCGCTCCGCTTCCTGGAGTTCCAGCCGACCGGTGATCCGTTCAGGGACGCGACGATCTTCGAGCACGCCGAGCGCAACAACGAGCCCTTCTTCCATGACCTGTTCGCCTCCGACCTCCTGGAGTTCTGCCGCGAGGCCGGTCTGACCGACGCGTCCTGGTCCCCCTTCGACGAGCGCAACGAGGGCGTGCGCCCCGAGGGCTGGGGCGACCGGCGTGAATGGCACTTCCCGTGGGCGGCTCTCGCCGCGAACAAGCCGGAGAACTGATGAGCGACGAATTCGACTACTTCCGCGACCGCCACCTTGGCAAGCTGCTCGACCTGGTCCTGCAGCTCAGCACCGACCTGCACGTCGCCAACCAGCGGGTGCACGGTCTGGAGGCGCTGCTGGTCCGCCACGGCGTCCTCGCCGAGGGAGAGCTCGACTCCCTGGTGCCGGACGAGGCGGAGCGCCGGACCCTGGAGCGCCAGCGCGACGCGATGATGAACCGCCTGATCAGGATCATCGCGGAGAGCGGCCCCGCCGAGCACCCGCTGCGCGACCAGTGGGAAGCCGCCCTGGCGGCCAAGGCCGGCTGATGGCCACCGGCACGGCGGCCAAGCTCGTCGACCACTACCTGCAACTGTGCGAGGACCGCGACCTCGAAGAGGCCGCCAGGCTCCTGGCACCGGGGGTGCGGCTCGTCTTCCCGGGGGACCTGGTCTTCACCTCACTGCCGGAGATGGCCGCCGGCGCCGGTGGCCGCTACCTGTGGGTGCGCAAGAACCGCGAACGGTACTTCGAGGGTGAAGGTGACGACGCCGTCGTCGTCACCTCCCTGGGCACCCTGTACGGCGAGGACCTGACCGGGACCCCCTTCTCGGACATCCGCTACGTGGACGTGTTCGTCATCCGTGACGGTCTCATCGCCGAGCAGCACGTCTACAACGACCTCAGCGAGGCCGGGTTCCCCCTCCCCGGCCTGACACCCCCCACCCCATCGGTTTGACAGAGGTGCCGTACGTGAAGAAATCCCTGCGACTGGGCGTTGGCGCCCTCACCGTCGCGACACTGACCATGCTGGCCGGCTGCGGCGGAGGCGACACCGCCGCCCCCGAGGGCACCGACGGTGCCCAGACCGCCCGAGGAAAGATCACCTTCGCCATCGCCTCGGCGGTCATCGGCCCCAAGGAGGAGGTCGCCGCCTACGCGGTGGCCAAGGACCAGGGCTTCTTCGACGAGCAGAACCTGGACGTCGAGACCATCAACACCGACGGGTCCGTGGCCGCCATCCAGGCGGTCGCGTCCGGCAGCGCCGACATCACCGCCGCCGACGCGGGCTCGATCCTCGCCGCGGCGGAGAAGGGCGTGCCGGTCAAGGCGATCGGCGGCCTGGTGCAGAACTGGCCGTGGGTCATGGCGGTCAAGCCGGGCAGCGGCATCAAGAGCGGCGCCGACCTCAAGGGCAAGAAGATCGGCGTCATCAGCCTGGCGTCCGGCTCCAGCCCGTACGCGCGGGGCTATGTCCGCGAGGCCGGGCTGGACCCGGAGAAGGACGTCGAGCTGCTGCCCGTCGGGGTGGGCGCGCAGGCCGCCGGCGCGATCAGCAGCGGTCAGGTGGACGCGCTCGCGCTCTACACCCAGGCGTACGCCGCGATCGAGAACTCCGGCGTCACCTACGAGTACCTCCCCAACCCGGACATGTTCCAGGGGATCCGCTCCATCACCTTCGCCGTGCGCAAGGACGCCTTCGACGAGAAGAAGGACCTGCTGACCCGCTTCCTGCGCGCCGGCTACCAGGGCATGCTCTTCTCCGCGGTCAACAACGAGGCCGCCACCCGCATCGGCTACACGGTCTTCCCGCAGATCCTGGCGGGCAAGTCCGCCGAGGACCGGATCGCCGACGACACCAAGGTCATGGCGGCGTGGCTGAAGAGCGCGACCCCCACCACCGGTGACCCGGAGACCTTCGCCGACTGGGGCGCGATCAGCGACCAGGAGTGGGCGAAGACCGCCGCCTACACCAAGGGCGCCGGGCAGATCACCAAGGACCCGGTGATCGCCGACGTCTGGGACGCGAGCCTGCTGCCCGCGGCCAACGAGTTCGACTCGGCCGCGGTGGTCGCCAAGGCCAAGGCCTACAGCCCGAAGTAACCCCGGCCGTACGCCCGAGGTGACCCGGGGCCGCACACGCCGAAGTGCGCGGCCCCGGGTGACCCGGGGCCGCACCGCCAGAAGTGGATCAGGGCCGGAGCGACCGGCGACCACGACCGACCAGCACCCGAGCATCGAAGAGGAGGGCCGATGGCCATCAGGACCCCCGGCCGCCGCCAGGCCACCGCCGCATCGGCACCGGTGGACGAAGACGCATGGATCGAGGTGGCCGGCCTGCAGAAGCTGTACCGGCCCCGCAGGTCGGAGCCCACCCACGCGCTTTCCGACATCGGCTTCACCGTCAGGCGGGGGGAGTTCATCTCCATCGTGGGACCCTCCGGATGCGGTAAGACCACCCTGCTGAAGATCCTTGCCGGACTGATCCCCAAGAGCGAGGGCGTCGTCCGCGTCGCCGGACGGGACGTGGCCAAGCCGCTCCCCGAGGTGGGCATGGTCTTCCAGGCCGCGACCCTGCTGCCCTGGCGCACCATCCTGGAGAACGTGATGGTCCCCGTCGAGGTGCAGAGACTCGACGCGGACGTCTACCGCGAGCAGGCCAGGAACCTGCTGAACATGGTCGGCCTGGACGGCTTCGGCGACAAGTACCCGCATGAGCTCAGTGGCGGCATGCAGCAGCGCGCCGGGATCTGCCGGGCCCTGGTGCACGACCCGTCCGTACTGCTCATGGACGAGCCCTTCGGTGCCCTGGACGCCATGACCAGGGAGTACATGAACGTCGAGCTGCTGCGTATCTGGAAGGAGAGCGGCAAGACCGTCGTCCTGGTCACCCACTCCATCCCCGAGGCGGTGTTCCTGTCCGACCGGGTCATCGTGCTCAGCTCCCGCCCCGGGCGGATCGCCGAGATCGTCCCGATCGAGCTGGAGCGTCCGCGCGATCTCAGCGTGATGTCCTCCGATCGCGCCGGGGTCTACGTGGCACGAATCCGCCAGCACTTCAACGCCGCCGGCGTCATCGACTGACGAGGTACACCACCATGACAACGACCAAGGCCACCGACAGCCGCCCCGTCCGTCCACCGGGCCCGGCACCGAAGAAGAGCCGCCTGAGCGGGCTCGATCTCCGCGAGCGCCCCGAGCTCATCATGGTCCCCGGGGTCTTCGTGATCGCGGTGCTCGCCTGGGAGTTCCTCGTCCAGCCCCTCGGCATCGACGAATACGTGCTGCCCCGGCCCTCGCAGATCGTCGCCTCGCTGACCACCCAGCTCACCGACGACCTTTTCTGGTCGCACCTGCTGGTCACGCTCCAGGAGTCCCTGCTCGGCTTCGTGATCGGCGTCGGCGCGGCGATGCTGCTGGGCACGCTGATCTCCCAGGTGCGGCTCGCCGAGCGCACACTCATGCCGTACATCGTCGCCTTCCAGACGGTGCCGAAGGTCGCCCTGGCGCCGCTGTTCGTCGTCTGGTTCGGCTTCGGCATGACCAGCAAGGTCGTCATGGCGGCGGTCATCTCCTTCTTCCCGATGCTGGTCAACGTCATCGAGGGGCTGCGCTCGGCCGACGCCGACCGGATCCAGATGCTGACCGTGTTCGGCGCGGGCAGGTTCCAGGTCTTCCGCATGGTCCGGCTGCCGAGCGCACTGCCCTTCATCTTCGCCGGGCTCGACATCGGGATCGTCTTCGCCATCCTCGGCGCGGTCGTCGGTGAGTTCATCGGCGCCAAGGAGGGCCTGGGCTACCTGCTCCTGCAGACCAACTACAACTTCGACATCTCCGGGATGTTCGCGGTCCTGGTGGTGCTCTCCGTGCTCGGCCTCATAGCGCACTCACTGATCCGTTTCGCCCAGCGGCGCTTCGCCTTCTGGGCCGAGGACAGCCGGGTGATCGGCGCATGAGCGATCCGAACCGCTTCGACGGCAGGGTGGCGCTGGTCACCGGCGCGGGCCGGGGCATCGGCGCGGAGATCGCCGCCACGCTCGCGGCCCGCGGCGCCCGCGTGGCCCAGGCCGACGTGACCTCCGGTGACGACTGGCAGGCGCCGCTGCCCGAGAGCGACGGGCACACCCGCCACCACGTCGACGTCCGCTCGGCGGACTCCTGCCGCGCGCTGGTCGCCGAGGTGCTCGCCGCGCACGGCCGCCTCGACCACCTGGTCAACAACGCGGGCATCGTACGGCGGGGGCCGGCGGCCACGATGAGCGAGAGTGACTTCACAGACGTCCTCGACGTCAACCTCACCGGCACCTTCCGGATGTCCCAGGCCGCCTACCCGGCGCTGCGCGACACGGCCAAGACGGTCGGCGAGGGCGGCGAGAGCGCCGCGAGCGTGGTGAACATCGGCTCGACCAACGGCCACATCGCGGTCCTGGACACCCTCGGCTACTGCGTCAGCAAGGCCGGGGTCATGCACATGGCCAGGGTGCTCGCCCTGGAGTGGGCCCCCGACGGTATCCGGGTCAACGCCGTCGGGCCCACGATCGTGCCCACCGACATGACGGCCGACGTTCGCGCCAACGAGGCGTACATGAAAGACAAGATGGCCACCATCCCCCTGGGCCGGATGGCAGGGGCCGGCGACGTCGCCAACGCGGTCGCCTTCCTGCTCAGTCCCGCCGCAGCCATGACCACCGGTCAGACGATCTACGTCGACGGCGGGGTCACCACCCAATGACGCGTGAGGAGTGTTCCATGCCCAAGCCCGATGTCGCCGCCGCACTGGCCGCCGTCGACGCACACCTCGACGCCTTCGTCGAGGAACTGCAGCAGCTCTGCCGGATCCGCAGCCGCCGCCAGGAACCCGACCAGATGGTGGCCACCGCCGACTTCCTCGCCGCCTCGATCGGCCGCTGGGGCGGCAGCGCCGAGGTCATCCCCTGGGAACACTCCCACCCGTACGTGCTGGGCGAGATCGGCGGCGGCGAGCCCGCCCTGCTGCACTTCAACCACTACGACGTCGAAGTGGAGCCGACCGGAGACGAGGACCGGTGGATCAGCCCGCCGTACGCGGCGGAGATCCACGACGGGCGGCTGTACGCGCGAGGCGTCGCCGACGACAAGGGCGCCCTCATGTCGCGCGTCCACGCCGCGGCCGTGTGGCGGCTGTCCGGCCAGGAGGCGCCGGTCACCAGCCGTTACATCATGGAGGGCAAGCAGTGGCTGCACAGTCCCGGCCTCGGCTCGTTCGTCCGCGCGCACGCCGACCGGTTGGCGAGCGACGGCACCCTGTGGGAGAACTCCTGGATCGACGCCCAGGGCAGGCCGCTGCTCAAGCTCAGCGAGAAGGGCGTGCTCTACCTCAGGCTGACCGCCACCACGCTGACGCGTGAGCTGACCAGCCAGAACACCGCGCTGCTCCCGTCGGCGACCACCCGCCTGGCCGCCGCGCTGGCGAGCCTGCAGCGTCCCGACGGCACCGTCACCGTGGCGGGCTTCGCCGACGACGCGAGGGTGCCCACCGACGAGGAGCGGGAGCTGCTGGGCCGGCTGCACTTCGACGGCGACTTCCTGCGAGCCAGGGCCGGAGTCGACTCCTTCATCGGCGGCCTCGACGACGCCCAGGCCGCGGTCGAGATCCGCACCCGCCCGACCCTGACGGTCGCCGGCATCGTCGGAGGCGACAACCGCGACGACATCACCCTCGGCATCCCGGCCACCGCCGCCGCCAAGGTGGAGATCCGCCTGGTCGCCGGGCAGGACCCCGATCGGGTGCTGCGGGCCGTCGGCAAGCACCTGGCCGACAACGGCTTCGGCGACGTCACGATCGAGGTCATGGCCACCAGCAGTCCGAGCGCCACCGACCACCGCGACCCGTTCGTGTCGCTGGTCGCCGACGCGGCCCGCCGTGCCTACGGCGCCGAGCCCGTCATCGAGCCGTACACGCAGTGGATCGGCAACCAGGGCGTCATGGGTGGGCGCCCGATCGTCGGCATCGGCGTCTCGCGCGCCGACTCCGGGGTCGACGGTCCCAACGAGAACATCCTTGTGGAGGACTACCGCACGGGTATCAAGCACGTCGTCGAGGTCATGGCCGCGATGGCGGTGAACCGATGAGCGCCACCCACCTGCGCGGTGCCTCCGAGCGCGGTTACCTAGACCTGCCCTGGGGTCAGGTCCACTACCGGCGCGCGGGCGACCCCTCGGCGGTCCCGCTGCTCATCCTGCACCAGTCGCCGCTGTCGTCGGCGACCTACGAGCCCGCCCTCGCCGCCCTCGCCGCGCACGGCCTGTACGTCGTCGCGGTCGACACCCCCGGTTTCGGGATGTCGGACGCGCCCGGCGAGCAGTGGTCCATACCGGACTACGCGGCGGCGACGTGGCGGATCGCCGACGCGCTCGGCCTGGGGAAGGTGCACCTGCTCGGGCAGCACACCGGCGCCGTGGTCGCCGCCGAGGCGGCGCTCACCGCCCGCGACCGGGTGAACGGCCTGATCTTCCAGGGGCTGCCGCTGTACGACGACGCCGAGCGCGCGGAGAAGAAGGCGGGCTACGCGCCGGGCTACCGGGTCGCCCACGACGGCGGCCACCTGAAGACGATCTGGGACCGGGTCTACTGGCTCTACCCGCGGATCTCGGCGGAGTCGGCCAGCCGCCAGGTCGCCGAGTATCTCAGCGTGGGCCCCGACTACGCGGTCGCCTATCGGGCGGTCTTCGACCACCGTCTGGACACCGCCGCGCTCGCCGGCATCCCCATGCTGCTGCTGCACGGCGGCGACGACGTGGTGGCCAGGATGAACGACGTCGTCCAGGCGGCGCTGCCGGGCGTGCCGCTGGTCACCATCCCTGGCGGCACCGACTTCGTCGCCGAGGAGCAGCCGGAGATCTTCGCCAAGGCGGTGGCCGAGCACGTGCTGGCGCACCGGGCCGCCCGGCCGGAGGCGACGTTCAAGCCGATCTACACCGCGACCGTCGAGGTCCAGGGAGGTCGCGCGGGTAGTGCCCGCTCGCTCACCGGCTCGCTGGACCTCGCCCTCACCAGGCCCGCCGACCGCGCGTCCGGCGACACCGGCACCGACCCCGAGGAGCTCTTCGCCGCGGGATACGGGGCCTGCTTCGCCAGCGCCCTGGGGGTCGTGGCCCGGCGCGAGCGGATCGGTCTCGACCCGGTGAGCATCACCACGTCGGTGACCCTCGGCTCGGTGCCCGGCGGGAAGTACGCGATCACCGCCGCGCTCGGCGTCTCCGCGCCGCACGTTCCGCAGGCGGACCTGGAGCGGATCGTCGGCATCGCCGACGGCCTGTGCCCCTACTCCAACGCGATCCGAGGTAACGCCGACGTCACGATTGAGGTCCTCGGTGGTTCTCCGGACAGCGCTGTCCTATGACATTCACATGATCTCTCCCCCTACCGCGTCGCCTGCCGCGCGCGCCCTGACCAATGAGGAAAGCATGACCGTCGATGACATCGGAGAGGAGCAGGAGCCGGAACCGGAGCGTTCCCGCTCCGGTATCGCGCGGGTTCTCGCCGTGATCGATGTCATCGGCAGGTCGCCTCAGGCCCAGGGCGTCTCCGTGATCGCGCGGCAGACCGGCCTGCCCAAGGCCGTGACACACCGCATACTGCGGGAGCTGGTGGCCGGCCAGTTCCTGAGCTTCGACGCGGACACGAAGCTCTACCGCCTCGGCCCCGGGGCGTTGAGCATCGGCCTGGCCGCGATGCGCGAACTCGACGTGCCCGCCGTCGCGCACCGGCACCTGGTGGCGCTGGCCGAGCGGGCGGGCGAGACGGCGACGCTCTCGCTCCGTCAGGGCTGGTCGCGGGTCTACGTCGACCAGGTCCTCTCCGACCAGGAGATCCGGATGTCGGTGGCGCTGGGCACCAGCCATCCCCTGCACGCGGGGTCCTCCTCCAAGGCGATCCTCGCGGCGCTGCCCGACGCGGAGGTGGACGACTACGTGGCCCACCACCGCCTCGACAGCGTCACCGACGCCACGATCACCTCGACGACCGCGCTGAGCGAGGAGATCGACCGGATCCGCACCCTCGGCTACGCGGTCAGCTTCGGCGAGCGGCAGTCGGGGGCGACGAGTGTGGCGGCGGCCTTCCGCGGCGCGACCGGGCAGGTCGTCGGATCGGTGTCGCTGTGCGGGGCGCAGGACATGTTCATCCGCGGCCACAGAGAACTGCTGGGGGAGTGGGTGGCCGCCGCGGCCGCCGACATCTCGGCCGACCTCGGCTTCCGCGCGACAGGCCGGAACAGGGGGGAGACCGGGTGACACCCGTCCGGAAGAACATCGACGAAACCTTTTCCGACCTGGGGGCAAGCATGCACGACGGACCACTGGAGGGCCTGCGGGTCGTCGACGCCTCGACGATTCTGGCCGGACCGCTGTGCGCTCAGATCCTCGGCGACTTCGGTGCCGACGTGGTGAAGATCGAGCATCCGACGGCGGGCGACGGCATGCGCGGCCACGGCGAGTCCAAGGACGGTGTCTCGCTGTGGTGGAAGGAGATCTCCAGGAACAAGCAGACGATCGGGCTCAGCCTGTCCGCGCCCGAGGGGGCCGCGCTCTTCCTGCGGCTGATGGAACGCACCGACGTGCTCATCGAGAACTTCCGGCCGGGCACCCTGGAGCGCTGGGGGCTGGGCCCCGACAGGCTGCACGAGGTCAACCCCGGGCTGGTCATCGTCAGGATCACCGGTTTCGGGCAGACGGGACCGTACGCGGGGCGGGCCGGGTTCGGCACGCTCGCCGAGGCGATGAGCGGCTTCGCCCACCTGACCGGCGAGGCCGAGGGACCGCCCACGCTGCCCGCCTTCGGGCTGGCCGACAGCATCTGCGGCATCGCGGCCTCGTCGGCGACGATGATGGCGCTGTGGGAGCGCGAGCGCGACCCGGAGAAGCGCGGTCAGGTCGTCGACATGAGCCTGCTGGAGCCCATCATGACGGCCGTGGGCCCCTCGCCGACCGTCTACCAGCAGCTCGGGACCATCGCGCACCGGCACGGCAACCGTTCCACCAACAACGCGCCGCGCAACACCTACCTCACCTCCGACGGCCACTGGGTGGCGGTCTCGACCAGTGCCCAGACGATCGCCGAGCGGGTGATGCGCCTGGTCGGGCACCCCGAGGTGATCGACGAGCCCTGGTTCGCCACCGGCGCGGGCCGGGTCCGGCACGTGGAGTTGCTGGACAGGCTGCTCGGCGACTGGGTCGCCGAGCGCACCCGGGAGGAGGTCGTCGCGGAGTTCACCGCGGCGGGCGCCGCGGTCGCCCCGGTCTACGACGCCCGGGACCTCGTGGAGGATCCCCACGTCCGCGAGACCGGGATGCTCACCTCCGTCGACGACGCCGACCTCGGCTCCGTGCTGATGCACAACGTGATGTGGCGGATGTCGCGGACACCGGGCCGGATCCGGTTCACCGGCCGCGACCTGGGAGCCGACACGGACCATGTGCTCGTCGAGGAGCTGGGCTGCGACCCCGCGACCCTGAGCGACCTACGAGAACGAAAGATCATCGCCTGATCCGCGACGGCGCGGTGACGCGCCGATCGGGGGACAGACGGACATCGGGAGAGACGAGACGACGTGAGCACATCCACCACCCTGGCCACCCCACCGGGAGAGACGGTACGCGACCCCCTGCTGGAGGCGGTACGCGGCGGCGTGACCGTGTACGACCTGGGCCGCCCGTTCTACGCGGGTATGCCGCAGTCGCCCAACCACCCCGCGTACACCCACACGCTCCCGCGCCGCCACGGAGACAAGGTGCGCCCCGACGGTGGGTCGGCGGCCAACGACATGCTCGTCATGGGCACCCACGTGGGCACGCACATCGACGCGCTGGCCCATGTGTCCCAGGACGGCCTGCTGCACGGCGGCGCGGACGCGGCGGCGGCCTGTGTCGGGGGCCGCTACCCCGAGCACGGCATCCACACGGTCGCGCCGATGGTGTGCAGGGGCGTGCTGCTCGACCTGCCCGCCGCGCTGGGAGTGGTCTCCTGCGAGCCGGGCTACGAGATCACCCCGGCCGACCTCGACCGGGCCGTACGGGAGCAGGGCACCGAGGTCGAGGCCGGTGACGTCGTGCTGATCCGCAGCGGGTGGGGCGGTCGCTTCTCCGATCCCGACCGCACGGTCTACATCGGTTCCGAGTCCGGCGTCCCAGGGGTGGGGGAGGCGGGGGCGTACTGGCTGGCCGAGCGCGGGGTGCGCGCCGCCGGGGCCGACACCATCGCCTTCGAGTGCCTGGCCCCGGGCCAGGGGCACAGCGTGCTGCCCGCGCACCGGGTGTTGCTGGTGGAGTCCGGCGTCTACATCATCGAGACGATGAACCTGGAGGAGGCGGCCCTGCACGGCGTGCACGAGTTCACCTTCGTGCTGTCGCCGCTGGCGCTCTTCGGCGCCACCGGCTCGCCGGTGCGGCCGCTGGCGATCGTCGGCCGGAGCGCCGAGGCCGCCGGGGAGGCGGATCGCCGTGGCTGAGCCGACGCTCGGCCGCCAACTGGCCGACTTCGCCGTCGACACCTCCTACTCGACGCTGCCCGCCGACGTCGTCGACAGCGTCCGCAAGCGGGTGCTCGACGTGATCGGGCTGTGCGTGGCCGCGCACAGGCTGCCGACCAGCACCGCCATCGTGGAGTACGTCCGCGACCAGGGCGGGCGCCCCCAGGCCCACGTGGTGGGCGGCGGCTCCGCGGTGCCCGCACCGCTGGCCGCCCTCGCCAACGGGGTGCTCGCCCACTCCCTCGACTACGACGACACCCACCTGCCCTCGGTACTGCACCCCAGCGCCTCGGTGGTCCCGGCCGCGCTGGCCGCCGCCGAACTGGCCGGGGCGTCCGGCCGCGAGACGATTCACGCCATCGCGGTCGGCCTGGAGGTGTGCGTACGGGTCGGTATGGCGGGCTACGACCGCGAGGCCGGCAACTCGACGTTCTTCGAGCACGGCCAGCACGCCACGTCCATCTGCGGGGCCCTGGGCGGCGCCGTCGCCGCGGCCGTGCTGTTCGGCCTGCCGCGCGAGGGCGTGCTCGACGCGCTCGGCGTCGCCGCCTCCACCGCCTCGGGCATCATCGAGGCCAACCGCACCGGCGGTACCGTCAAGCGGCTGCACTGCGGCTGGGCGGCGCAGTCGGCGGTGACCTCGGCCGAGCTGGTCAGGCGTGGCTTCACCGGGCCGCCGACCGTGCTTGAGGGCAGGTTCGGCTTCTTCCAGGCTTTCCTGCACGGGCGCTACGAGGCGTCGGAGATCACCTCCGGCCTCGGCACCGACTGGGCGGCCCCCGGGATCTTCTTCAAGCCCTACCCCGCCAACCACTTCGTGCACACCGCCGTGGACGCTGCGATCGGGCTGCGCGAGCAGGGGCTCGACCCCTCTCGGGTGGAGAGTCTGACGCTGGGCGTCCCCGCGCCCGTCATCCGGACGATCGGCGAGCCCATCGACGGCAAGCGCACTCCCGAGACCGGTTACCAGGCGCAGTTCAGCGGTCCGTACGCGGTCGCGGCCGGGCTGCTGGGCGGCGGCGGCCTCGGTGTGGGGCTCGCGGACTTCACCGACGAGCTGGCCCGAGACCCGCTCCGCAGGGATCTCATGGCCAAGGTCGAGGTGGTGGCGGACGAGCGCGCCACCGAGATCTTCCCCCACCAGTTCCCCGCGGTGCTGCGCGCCCGCGACGCCGACGGCCGGGAGTGGAGCCAGGAGGTGCTCACCAACAGGGGCGGCCCCCAGCGACCGCTCTCGGCGGGCGAGCTGGCGGCGAAGTTCCGCGACAACGCCGAAGGGCGGCTGTCGGCCGCCGCCATGGACGCCGTGACCGACCGGGTGGCACGGCTCGACGAGTTGGACGACATCGGAGACCTGCTCCGCCTGGTGGCGGAGCCGCAGCACGCGACAGGAGACGGCCGTGACTGAGTATGACCTGCTGGTGAAGAACGTCCGGGTGGTCTCGCACGACCGCGACGAGCCCGTCGAGGCGGACATCGCCATCAAGGACGGGCGGATCGCCAGGGTGGAGCCCGGCCTGGACGCCTCGGCGGCCCGCGAGGTCGTCGACGGCGCCGGCAAGCTCGCCTTCCCCGGCGTGGTGGACGCCCACCAGCACTGGGGCATCTACAACCCGCTGGGCGAGGACGCCGTCTCCGAGAGCAGGGCGAGCGCCCAGGGCGGTGTCACCACCGCGCTGACCTACATGCGGACCGGCCAGTACTACCTCAACAAGGGCGGCGAGTACGCCGACTTCTTCCCCGAGGTGCTCGACGCCGCCGCCGACCGCGCCTACGTCGACTACGGCTTCCACCTCGCGCCGATGTCGCGTGGCCACATCGGGGAGATCCCCGACCTGATCGAGCGCTTCGGCGTCACCTCGTTCAAGGTCTTCATGTTCTACGGCAGCCACGGCCTGCACGGCCGCTCCGCCGACCAGAACTCCTTCCTGATGATCCCGCCAGGGGAGCGCTACGACTACGCGCACTTCGAGTTCGTGATGCGCGGCGTGCAGGCGGCCAGGGAGCGCTTCCCCGACCTCGCCGACGAGATCTCGCTGTCGCTGCACTGCGAGACCGCCGAGATCATGAGCGCGTACACCAAGATGGTGGAGGACGCCGGAGACCTGAGCGGCCTGGCCGCCTACCACGCCTCCCGGCCGCCGCACTCCGAGGGACTGGCGGTCTCCATCGCCTCCTACCTGGCCCACGAGACCGGCCTGCCCACCATCAACCTGCTGCACCTGTCGTCCAGGAAGGCGGTGGACGCCGCGGTCCGGATGGCCGGCGCGTTCCCCCACATCGACTTCCGGCGCGAGGTGACCGTCGGCCACCTGCTGGCCGACATCACCACCGCGCACGGCCTCGGCGGCAAGGTCAACCCGCCGCTGCGGCCCCGCGAGGACGTCGAGGCCCTGTGGGAGTACGTGCTGGACGGCACCGTCGACTGGGTGGTCAGCGACCACGCCTGCTGCCGGGACGAGACGAAGTTCGGCGAACCGCGTGACGACGTCTTCGTCGCCAAGTCCGGCTTCGGCGGAGCCGAGTACCTGCTTCCGGGGATGATCACCGAGGGCCGTCGCCGCGGCCTGTCCTACGGGCGGATCGCGGCGCTCACCTCGCGGAACCCGGCGACCCGTTACGGCCTGCGCGCCAAGGGCGCCATCGCGGTCGGCCTGGACGCCGACCTGTGTCTTGTCGACCCGGACCAGACCTGGACCGTTCGGGCCGCGGACTCGGAGTCGACCCAGGAGTACACCCCGTTCGAGGGCTTCGAGCTGACCGCCCGGGTCACCGACACCTTCGTCCGCGGCAACCGGGTCCTCGACGGCGGCAAGATCGTCGGTGACCCGGTGGGCCGCTACATCCACCGCCCCACCGGCATCGCCTGACCGGTTCCCGCACGCCGGGCCCCGCTCTCCGAGCGGGGCCCGGTCGCGTTCGTTCGTGACCACGCCGGTTCGAACGTCCGGCGACCTCTCACGACCGGGAGCACGTCGAAAACGGCAGTGGTCCCGCGAGGCCGCCGAGGGGTTCCGGGAGTGCGGGTTCCGGACGGCACGACGGCGGTGAGGCGTTCGCGCCGGGCGTCCTCGCGGGAGGCCGGCGGTCAGGTCCTCAGAGCGCTCTCGTCATGAACGCGCTGTTCGGGTCGGGTGCGTAGTCCGCGAACGGGTCGCAGTACTCGAACCCGAACTTCTCATACAGCTTCCGGGCGGGCAGGAAGAACTCGGTCGCCCCGGTCTCGAGGCTCAGCCTGGTGAATCCCATCCGCCTGGCCTCGGTGACGATGTGCTCCAGGAGGAGGGACGCGATTCCGCTCCGCTTGCGCGCCGGTCTGGTGCGCATCGACTTGATCTCCGCGTGGCCCGCGTCCAGCCTCTTGATCGCGCCGCAGCCGACCAGGCTGTCACCGTCCATGACCGACCAGAACGTGATCTCGGGCCTGCGCAGGCTCTCCAGGTCGAGGGCGTGCTTGCTCTCCAGCGGAGTGATGGACCGCATCTCCTGGACGTGCTCGTCAAGGAATCCGGCGATCTCCGGACCGGAGAGGTCGTCAACTACGATCTTCAATTCCGCGCTCATCCTCTCGTGGGAACAATCGATCTTCCCATCGAACACCGTGAAACCAGAAGGCGGGTGCCGCGGAGAACCGCAGCCGTCCTGAGGGCACGACCCACTCGCGCCGCCGGGCGGCGAGACCTCCTCGTCCGCAACCTGAGCGCCACGGGAAGTCCATCCCAAGTTATTGCAAGTTAATTGCAAGTGATAGAAGTTCTCTTGTGACAAAACTTCTCCAGAAGTCCGCCACGCTGTGCGTCGTCCTCGCCCTGGCCGGTGCGGCCTGCTCCGCCCCCCGAGAGGCGGCCGACCCGCCGGATGACACGTTCGTCATCGGCCTGAGCTCGGAGTTCGACAATTTGAGCCCGGTGCTCGGGTTCTCCCCTGACGGGGGCTCGTTGATCTTCGACGGGTTGATGAGCCGGGCACCCGACCTGACGATCAAGCCCGCGCTCGCCGCTGAGCCGCCCACCGTCTCCGAGGACGGGACGACCGTCACCTTCACCCTGAAAGAGGGGCTGAAGTTCCACGACGGCAAGCCGCTGACCAGCAAGGACGTGGAGTACACCTACGAGGCGCTGCTCGATCCCGCCAACAACTCCACGATCAGGAGCGACTATTCGGCGATCAAGGACGTGGCGGCTCCCGACGCGCGGACCGTGGTGTTCGGCCTCCGCTACCCCTATGCGCCGTTCGTGCAGCGCACCACGCTCGGCATCGTGCCGGCGGGCACGATGGAGAAGACCAGGCCGGTCGGCAGCGGCCCCTACCGGTTCGTCTCCTGGACGCCCGGAGACAAGATCGTGCTGGAGGCGAACAAGGAGTACTGGGGTGGCGCTCCGGCGATCTCCAGGCTGGTGCTCGCCTTCGCACCCGACGACAACGTGCGCGCGACCCGGGTCCGGGCGGGCGAGTTCGACGCCACCGTGCTGCCGCCGAAGGCCGCCGCCGGGTTGCGCGGCCGGCAGGACCTGACCGTGTACGACGTGCCGAGCGCCGACTATCGCGCGATCATGTTCCCGATGACCCGGCCGGTGACCGGCGACCTGGCCGTACGCAGGGCGTTCGGCCTGGCCCTCGACCGGCAGGCGATGGTCGACACGATCCTGGCCGGCGCGGGCGTCCCCGCCTACGGGCCGATCTCGCCCGACACCGGATGGCACAACCCCGAGGTGACCGGCGGCACCGACCCCGAAGCCGCCGGCAGGCTGCTCGACGAGGCGGGCTGGACCATGGGCAAGGACGGCATCAGGGAGAAGGACGGCAAGGACGCCGAGTTCACCCTGATGTATCCGGCGGGCGACTCGCTGCGCAAGGAACTCGCGCTGGCCGCCGCCTCCGACGCCAAGAGGATCGGCCTGCGGGTCGAGCCGATCGGCCTGGACTGGGACGCGATCGAGGCGCGACTGGACAGGGACGCGGCGGTCATGGGGTTCGGCAGCCCGTACGACCCCGACTACGTCAACTACGAGCTGTTCCACTCCGACTTCAAGGGCCAGGGCTTCTTCAACCCGGGCCGCTACGACAACCCCGAGGCCGACAGGCTGCTGGAGCAGGGCAGGGCCGCGGGCGAGCAGGCGGAACGCGAGCGGATCTACGCCGACTTCCAGAAGGTCGTCAGGGACGACGAGGTCTATTCGTACCTGGTCTTCCTCAAGCACGTGTACGTGATCCGCGGCAGGTACGAAGGGATCGTGCCGGGCGTGGACGGCCACGAGCACGCCACCGGAGGCCTGTTCGCCGGCATCCACACCTGGAAGCCGGTCGCGTGAGAGCGATACTCAGGATGGTCGTCTGGCGGATGGCCTTCGCGGTGCCGCTGCTGGTGGCCGTCACGATCGGCATGTTCGCGCTGGCCCAGGCGTCCCCCTTCGACCCGGTCAGGCAGTACCTCGGCGAACGCGCGCTGGTCACCTCTCCGGAGGTGATCGAGTCGATCAGGCGGAATTGGGGCCTGGACCGGCCGTTCCTCGAGCAGTACGCCACCTGGTTCGGCAATCTGGTCAGCGGCGAGCTGGGCGAGTCGCGCTCCTTCCACCGGCCGGTCAGCGAGATCATCGGGGAGCGGCTGGGCTGGACCCTGCTGGCCACCGGCTCGGCGCTGGTGCTGATGTTCGCCGGCAGCCTGGTGGCCGGCACCCTCGCCGCCTGGCGACGCGGCTCCTGGATGGACCGGGTGATCACCGGCGGCGCGTTCGCCAACGAGGCCGCCCCGGTGTTCTGGCTGGGGCTGCTGGCCATCTGGGTCTTCGCGGTCCAGCTGGACTGGCTGCCGGCGGGGGGCCTGACCGACGCGGCGTCGACCACGACCAGCCCCGCTGACGTGGCCGCGCACCTGGTCCTGCCGGTCACGGTGCTGGCGATCTCCCAGTCCTCGTGGCTGGTGCTCTACGTGCGGGAGTCGGTCATCGGGGTGCTGCGGGAGGACTTCGTGATCGGCGCGCGTGCCCGTGGCCTGCGCGAGCGAACCGTGATCTCGCGGCATGCGCTGAGGTCGGCGCTGCTGCCCTTTCTCACCCTGCTCGGGACCCGGATGCCGGAGCTGGTCACCGGCGCGATCCTGGTCGAAACGATCTTCTCCTGGCCCGGCGTCGCCGCGGCCTCGGTACAGTCGGCGCTGGCCATGGACTTCCCGCTGCTGGCGGCGCTCACGCTGCTGGGTACGGCGGCGGTACTGGTCGGCAATCTGCTCGCCGACATCGCCTACACCGTGGCCGATCCGCGGGTGCGTACTCTGGGGGTGGGCTGAATGCCGGTGAGATTCGCGATCGGCACCCTGGTGCTGCTGGCGCTCGCCGTACTCCTGGTGCCGCCCGTCGTGCAGCTCGACCAGAGCCTGGTGGACCTGCGCGCGGCCGGGCAGCCCCCCTCGCTCTCGCACCCCCTCGGCACCGACGAGGTCGGGCGGGACGTGCTGATCCGGTCGATCTACGGCCTGCGGGTCTCCTTCCTCGTGGGCCTGGTGGCCGCGCTGGTCAGCATGGTGATCGGCGGACTCGTGGGCCTGGCGGCGGGCACTCTGGGAGGGCTGCCGGACCGCCTTCTCATGCGGGTGGTGGACGGCTTCAACGCCCTGCCGCACCTGCTGTTCGGCATCTTCATCGTCGCGCTGTTCGCGCCGAGCGCCGCCGCCGTGGTGGTCTCCGTGGGTGTGACGCACTGGACCACGGCGGCGCGGATCGTGCGCTCCGAGGTGCTCTCGCTGCGCTCGCGCCCGTTCGTGGAGGCGGCGATCTCCGGAGGCTCGACCAGGACGCGGGTGATCCGCCGCCATCTCCTGCCGCACCTTCTCCCTCACCTGATGCTGGCGACGGTGCTGATGATGCCCCACGCGATCTGGCACGAGACCGCGCTGAGCTTCCTCGGCCTGGGACTCCCGCCGCACCTGGCCTCACTCGGCAACATGATCAACGATGGGCAGCGCTCGCTGCTCACCGGCGACTGGTGGTCGAGCCTGATGCCCGGCCTGTTCATCCTGGTGCCCACGCTGGCGGTGTCGGTGCTGGCCCAGCACTGGCGCGACCGCCGTAACCCCCGCTGGAGATCGGAGCTGGAACTGTGACCGGCAGGAGACGGCTACGGGTCCAGGGGCTGAGCGTCAGCTTCCGCATCCCGGGCGCGCGGGTGCGAGCGGTCAGCGAGGCGACCTTCGAGGTGCGACCCGGTAGCTGCCTGGCCCTGGTGGGCGAGTCCGGATGCGGCAAGTCGGTGCTCGCGCACGCGCTGCTCGGCCTGCTGCCGGACAACGCGACCGTCTCCGGCCAGGCATGGCTGGAATGCGGCGAGGAGCCGGTGGAACTGCTCGGCGCCTCGCAGGCCGTACTGGCCAGACGGGTGCGCGGGCGTGAGATCGGACTCATCCCGCAGAGCCCGGCCACCCACCTCACGCCCGTGCGCACGGCACGGGCGCAACTCCAGGAGGCCATACGCGAACTCGGCTCGCGTGCCACGGCCGATGACCTGGCGGCGCGGTACGGCCTGCGCCCGCGGGAGCTGGACCGCTACCCGCACGAGCTGTCGGGCGGCATGGCCCAGCGCGTGGCGAACGCGATCGCGCTGGCGGGCGACCCGTGGCTGGTGCTGGCCGACGAGCCGACCAGCGGGCTGGACCGGCCGCTGGTGGACCGGGCGATGGGAACGCTGCGCGAGCTGTGCGACGAGGGACGTGCCGTACTGCTGATCACACACGACCTGCGCGCCGCCGAACGGGTCGCCGACGACCTCGCGGTGATGTACGCCAGCCGCCTGGTCGAGGTGGGGCCGGTGGCCGAGGTGCTCGGGCGCCCCCGCCATCCGTACACGGCGGGGCTGGTGGCGGCCCAGCCGGATCGGGCGTTCGTCCCCATCCCCGGCCTGCCGCCCGAGCTGACCCGGCTGCCCGAAGGGTGTGCGTTCCGGTCGCGCTGCGGCCACGAGACCGGGCGGTGCGCCGTGCCGCCGCCGATGGACGGCGGCGTGGCCTGCCATCACCCCCTGGAGGACAGGCATGCTTGAGGCGTCCGGAATCACCGTCAGGTACGGCGGGCACACCGCGCTGGACGAGGCGTCCCTGACGATCACGCCGGGTAAGGTGACCGGCCTGGCCGGGCCGAGCGGCTGCGGGAAGTCGACGCTGGCCAGGGTCATGGCGCTGATGCTGCGTCCGGTGTCGGGCACGCTCACCGTGGACGGCACGGTCGTGACGCGCTGGCGGCAGCGCGCGGCCCGCGACCTGCGCACCCGAGTGGCTCTGATCTACCAGCAACCCAGGCTCTCGGTGGATCCGCGCCTCAAACTCGCCGAGGTGATCGGCGAGCCGCTGGCCGCGAACGGCCGGCCGGACGAAGGGCGCGTCACCGAACTGGCCCGGGAGACAGGTCTGACCGGCGAGCTGCTCACCCGGTGGCCGCACGAGGTCTCCGACGGGCAGTTGCAGCGGGCCTGTGTGGCCAGGGCACTGACCCTGGAACCCCGCTACCTGGTCTGCGACGAGATGACCACCATGCTGGACGCCTCCACGCAGGCACACCTGGTCGGGGTGGTGAACGCCTACCGGGAGCGTACCGGGGCGGGAGTGCTGGCGATCAGTCACGACCCGGTCCTGCTGGATCGCTGGGCCGACGAGGTCGTCGGTCTCGCCGGACCCGGAGAGCAGTCTCCGTGACGAACGCGATCTCGTATGTGGATCGCACCGGCGTCCCGGCATCGCAGGAGCGGAACACGGCCCCGTGACCCCCGGCTGTCCGGCCGCCTCACCGGTGCCGATACTGGAACGATGCTGAGCAGCCAACGCCTGCGGGTGCTTCTGGAGATCTTCAGAACGGGAAGCATCGCGGGAGCCGCCCGAACCCTGCGGCTCTCGCCCTCCGCCGTGTCCCACCAGCTCTCCAAGCTGGAGGAGGAGGCAGGCATGGGCCTGGTCGAGCGGGGCGCGCAGAGCCTGCGGCTGACCGCGGCCGGGCGGCGGCTCGCGACCCGGGCGCAGGAGGTGCTCGACATCATCGAGGCGGCGGAGAAGGATCTGCTGGCGCAGGCCAGGGCCGACGCCGGGCAACTGCGGATCGGTTTCTTCGCCTCCGCGGGATACCGGCTGCTGCCGCTGGCACTGTCGACCTTCACCGCCCGCCACCCCGCCGTGGAACTCGACCTGGTGCTCGGCCAGCCGCACGAGCTCCTGCCCGACCTGGAGCGCGGCGCGCTGGACGTCCTGGTCGTCTTCGAGCACGCGCTCGATCCCTGGAAGCCGCCGGAAGGGGTCGAGGTCATCCACCTGTTCGACGAGCCGCAGCTTCTGGTCGTGCCGCCGGGCCATCCGGCGGGGCAGCGGCAGCGGGTACGGCTCGCCGACCTGGCCGGCGAGCCGTGGATCACCACGTACGGCACCGACACCCCGGTCTCGGTGCTGGAGCGTGCCAGCGCGCTGGAGGGGTTCAATCCGATGATCCGCTGTCGCAGCGACCACTACGAGGTCACCCTCGGACTGGTCAGGGCCGGGCTGGGGGTGGCGCTGGTGCCCAGCCTCGGCGCGCAGGGGGCCTCGGGCATCCAGGTGTGCAGGTTGGACGGGCCCCGCCTCTACCGCAGGATCGGCGCCGCCACCCGTCCGACCAACCCCAATCCGGCGCTGCGCTCCTTCATCGACTACCTGCGCGACGCCTCGGCCCAGATCCGCAACGCCCTGCGCTGACTCCTCGACGACCCGGCCGAACCCGGGATCGGACCCGCGGCGCCGAGCACGGCGGAACTCGCGCGAGTCGCCGAAGCCGTCGAGTGGAGCGGCACCGGCTTCCAGCGGCGCCATGGACGCCCGCGCGGGCGGAGCCGTCGCCGTCGAGGTGCCGGGGGACACGCCGGCATGGCCGGGGCCGGCCGGCGTGTCCCGGGTCAGCGGTCGAGAGGCAGGCCGGCCAGGCGGCCGATGGCCAGGCCGGCCTGGCGGGCACGCGCCACCAGGGTGTGCTCGCCTCCGGCGGGACCGTTGGCCAGCACGGCGTAGCCGATCCGGCCTCCGGCGCCGATCATCACCCCCACGTCGGCCCGCACGCCGACGTCGGTGCCGGTCTTGTTCGCCACCCAGACCGTCCCGGCGGGAACGGAGCCGGGGATCTCCCGCGCCTCCGGCTCGCTCGGCAGCAGGGCGGGAACCAGGCTCCGGTCGGTGTTGCAGGCCATCCAGCCCAGCAGGAGCCGGGTCCACTCCCGCCGGCCGTCGAGCCCGGCCGCGAACCGGGCGAGCTCGCCCGCCGTACCGACGGCGAAGGTCGGCGGGTGCGAGGGCAGGCGCGGCTCGCGGATCCGGTCGAGGATCCGCGTCCGCGCGAAGCCGAGCGCGGCGGCGCCCTCGGCGACCCGGTCCAGGCCGAGCCGGCGCAGCAGCGCGTTGGTCGCGGTGTTGTCGCTCACCGACGCGGTGAGCACGGCGAGATCCCCGATCGCCCAGCGGCGGCCGGACAGGACGCCGAGGAGACCGGAACCCCCGCAGCGGTCGTCCTCCCGCAGCTCCACGATCTCGGCGGGGTCGAGCTCCCCCTCGGCGATCCCCCGTGCCACCACGGCGAGCAACAGCAGCTTGCCGGCACTGGCGAGGGTCAGCTCGACGTCCTCGTTGACGGAGATCAGCCCCGGCACCGACACGGCCACCCTGGTGATCGCCGCGGTGGCGTCGCTCCCATCCCGCGGGCCGGACTCCGTCATCGTCTCGTCCTCACCGTCGATACCGTCGATCACGTGGCCAGCACCGTCCCCGGCCGGGCGCCGGTCCCGGCGCCGTCGCGGACCACGCTCTCACCGGCGACGATCACCAGGTGGACTCCGGTCGGCGGGACCAGCGGCGCGGCGAAGGTGGCGCCGTCGGCGATCGAGTCGGGGTCGAAGACGACCAGGTCGGCGTGGGCGCCGTCACTGATCACGCCGCGCCCCGTCAGCCCGAACCTGGCCGCGGCCATGCCGGTCATCTTGTGCACCGCCGTCTCCAGGCCGAGCAGTCCCAGCTCCCGGGTGTAGTGCCCGAGCACTCGGGGGAACGTCCCCGCCCAGCGCGGGTGGGGGCGGCCGCCGGGTTTGGGCACGCCGTCGGAGCCGATCATCGAGTACGGCGCGGCCAGCACCCGCCGTACATCGTCCTCGACCATGGAGTGGCTGATGATCGTGACCTCGCCCCGCTCGGCGACGAGCAGGGCGGCGGCCACGTCGAGGGGGTCCTGGCCGCGGGCGGCGGCCAGCTCGGCGATCGTGTGCCCCTCCGTCTCGGGGTGGTGTGGCGCGCAGGCGATCGAGATGCGGTCCCAGCCGCCGTTGCCGACGGTGTTCTCCCAGCCGGGGACGCCCTCGGCGATGGCCCGGCGCATCCGGTCGCGCTGGCCCGCGTCGGCCAGCCGCGCCATCAGCGCGGACAGCCCACCGTCCGAGGCCCAGGGCGGGAGCATCGCGCCCAGCGCCGTGCTTCCCGCGGTGTAGGGATAGACGTCGCAGGTCACGTCCATGCCCTCGGCCCGCAGCCCGGCGATTCTGGGCAGGGTGCGCTCGGTGCGTCCCCAGGCGTACTTGCCCGCCGTCTTGTGGTGGGAGATGTGCAGCGGGGCACCGCTCCTGCGCGCGATCTCGACGGCCTCCTCCAGAGCCTCCTCCACGCGCGACATCTCATCGCGCAGGTGGGTGACGTACGGCTTGCCGTGCCCGGCCGCGACGGCGGCCAGCGCGACGACCTCGTCGGTGCTCGCGTAGGTGCCGGGGGTGTAGATGAGCCCGCTGGAGAGCCCGGCCGCGCCCGCCGAGAGCGCCCGGTCGAGCAGCGCGCACATGGTCTCCAGCTCGCCGGGGGTGGCGGCCCGATCGACGGGACCGATCACTCCGGCGCGGAGCGTGCCGTGCCCGACGAGGGAGGCGAGATGGTTGGCGCGGGGTACGGCCGCGTGCGCGGCGGCGAACTCGGCGAAGCCCTCGTACATCCCGACGTCGCCGCCGAAGTAGACCCGGCTCTCCGCGCGCATCGCGGCCAGCCGTTCCGGCAGGGCGGGAAAGAGGCTGGAGCCGCAGTTGCCGCAGATCTCCGTGGTGACCCCCTGCAGGACGGCGGCCTGGACCAGGTCGCCGCCCAGTTCCCCGTCGATCAGGGTGACGCCGTCGGAGTGGGTGTGCGCGTCGATGAAGCCGGGGGCGACGACGAGGCCGGTCACGTCCTCGGTGTGGCGGGAGCCGGCCGGGGTTTCCGGGGGCAGCAACGTGAGGCGACCGGCGAGGACGCCGACGTCGGCGGGGCGGGCGGCATCGGGCGCCGCCGTACCGTCGACCACCAGGCCGCCCCGGAGCAGCAGGTCGAAGTGGGTCACAGGACCTGCCCGAGGAAGGTGCGGAAGCGTTCGTGGCGCGGGTTGGCGAGCACGTCGCGGGGGTGGCCCTGCTCGACGATCACCCCGCCGTCGATGAAGACCAGGCTGTCGCCGACCTCGCGGGCGAAGTTCATCTCGTGGGTCACGACCATCATCGTCATCCCGCTGGCGGCCAGATCCCGCATGACCGCGAGCACCTCCTGGACCAGCTCGGGGTCGAGCGCGCTGGTCGGCTCGTCGAAGAGCATGAGCTTGGGGTCCATGGCCAGGCTGCGGGCGATCGCCACGCGCTGCTGCTGGCCGCCGGAGAGCTGGGCGGGGTAGTGGTCCGCGCGGTCCGCCAGGCCGACCCGTTCCAGCAGTTGCAGTGCCCTGCTCCTGGCGTCCCTCTTGGAGACGCCCTTGACGACCACCGGGCCCTCCATGACGTTCTCCAGCGCCGTGCGGTGCGGGAAGAGGTGGAAGCGCTGGAACACCATGCCGATGCCCTGCCGCTGGCGGCAGAGCCCGGCGGGGCTCAGGTGGTGGAGCCGGTCGCCCTGTTCGGCGTAGCCGATCAGGTCGCCGTCCACCCGGATGCGGCCGGAGTCGATGGTCTCCAGCCGGTTGACGCAGCGCAGCAGTGTCGACTTGCCGGACCCGGACGGGCCGACGACGCAGACCACGCCGCCTACCGGCACATCCAGGCTGATGCCCTTGAGCACCTCGACGGAGCCGAAGCGCTTGCGCACCGAGCGGATGCTCACCATGGGCTCGGCCATCAGACGTTCCCCCTGCTGAACGGCCGCAGGTTGCGGCGGACCCTGACCTGCAGGGCGTGGTGGCCGCGCTCGAACCGCTTCTCGATGAAGTGCTGGCCGACGCTGGCGATGGTGGTGAGCACGATGTACCAGATGGAGGCCACGATGAGCAGCGCGATCACCTCGAAGTTGCCGAGATAGATGCGCTGGGAGACGGTCAGCAGCTCGGCCCCGGCGATGACCGAGACCATCGAGGTGGTCTTGAGCATCGAGATGAACTGGTTGCCGGTGGGCGGGATGATCACCCGCATCGCCTGGGGGAGCACCACCCGGCGAAGCACCTGCCGGTGCGACATGCCGAGCGCCTCGGCCGCCTCACGCTGGCCGGGGTCCACCGAGCGGATGCCCGCCCGGACGATCTCGGCCATGTAGGCGCCCTCGTTGATCGCCAGACCGAGCAGGGCCGCGGTGAAGGGCGTGATCAGCTCGTTGGCCTGCCACTCGATCAGCTTGGGGCCGTCGAACGGCAGGCCGATGCCGAAGGTGGGGAAGACCAGCCCGATGTTGAACCAGAAGATGAGCTGTACCAGCAGCGGGGTGCCGCGGAAGAACCAGGTGTAGAGCCCGGAGGCGCCCCGCAGCACGGGGCTGCCGGACAGCTGCATCACCGCGGCGAGGACGCCCAGCGCCAGGCCGATCACCATCGACAGCACGGTGAGCTGGATCGTGACCCACAGGCCGCCGAGGACCCTGCCGTCCATCAGGTACGCGGCGATGACGTCCCAGTGCAGGTTCTCGTTGACGATGATCGTGTAGGCCAGCCAGACCAGGACGAGTCCGGCGACCGCCGCCGTGATCCACCGGCCGGGCCGGGGCGGGCGGAGCGCGTCGATCGGCAGGTGCGGATTCTCGGTGTCCGCGGCCGTTCCGGTCATTTCCATGGCTTGGTGTTGACCGTCACCTCGGACACCGCGTTGCTCGCGACGCCGTACTTCTCCAGGATCGCCTGGTAACCGCCGTCGGCGCTCAGTTCCTGCATGGCCTTGGCCACGGCGTCGCGCAGCGCGGTGTTGCGCTTGTCGATCGCGATGCCCCAGGGGCCGGCGTCGTACTGCTCGGGCAGCACTTCGTACTTGCCGGTCTCCTTGGCGTACATCGCCGCGACGGGCGAGTCCACGATGGTGGCGACCGCGCGGCCGGAGTCGATGCTCAGCAGGCCGGTCGGCGCGTCCTCACTCTGCATGATCTGCATCTTCTTGGCGCACTTCTCGTCCTGCCGTTGCCCGATCGCGAGGTTCGAGCTGCCCTTGGCCAGCACGACGGTACGGCCGCACAGGTCCTCAAGGGTCTTGATGCCCTCGGGGTTGCCCTTCTTGACCATGATGGCCCCGCCGGCGTTGAAGTAGTCGATGAAGTCGACGGCCGCGCGGCGCTCCTCGGTGTCGCTCATCGAGGACATCACCACGTCCCAGTTGCCCGCCTGCAGGCCCGGGATCAGGCCGTCGAAGGCGGCGTTGGTCACCTTGACCTTCAGGCCGAGCTTGGCCGCGATCGCCTCGGCGAGGTCCGGGTCGACGCCGGTGAGCTGCTGGGTGCCCGGCTTGTACATCTCCATCGGCGGGTAGCCCTCCGAGGTCGCCATCCGGAGCTCGCCCTTCTCGCGGACGGCTTCGGGCACCAGTTCCTTGGCGGTCTTGCCGGCCGCCGAGGTGGCGCCCGCGTCGGCGTCGGTTCCCGACGACGAGCGCCCGCAACCGCCGGCGAATGCCGATACCGCCAGCGCGACAGCAATGACCGAATACAGGCGCTTTGTCACGGAATCTCCTAGTTTGCGAAAAGTTGAGTTTATGGTGTCGACGGGAGGTAACGGCCCCAACACACATGAATGCTTGCGAGTCTCAGCATCGAAAACTTCGCTGCTAAGACCGGACAAAAGCCATCAGTCTCTACCTTCGACACCATGACCTTGGTGATGGAGAACGGCTGGCCGCGCACCGCGGCATGGACCGGCGGGGAACTCCGCATCGGCGGGATCGGCGTGCGGGAGCTCGCCGCCGAATTCGGCACGCCCGCCTACGTCCTCGACGAGGAGGAGTTCCAGGGCCGCTGCGCCGAGTGGCGGGAGGCGCTCCCCGACGGGGAGGTGCACTACGGCGGCAAGGCCTTCCTCTGCCCCGAGGTGGTGCGCTGGCTGGAGGCGGCCGGACTCTGCCTCGACGTGTGCACCGGGGGCGAGCTGGCCGTGGCCCTGGCCGGGGGCATGGACCCCGCGCGGGTGGTCTTCCACGGCAACAACAAGTCGGTCGCCGAGCTGCGCCGCGCCGTCACCTGGGGCGTCGGCTGCGTGGTCGTGGACTCCTTCACCGAGATCGAGCGCCTGGCCGCCCTCGCGGACGAGGCGGGGATACGGCAGCGCATGATGATCCGGGTCACCCCCGGGGTGGAGGCGCACACCCACGAGTTCATCGCCACCGGGGGCGACGACTCGAAGTTCGGGTTCTCGCTCGCTGCCGGACTGGCGGCCGAGGCGGTCCGCCGGGTCCTGGCCACCACCTCACTGGAGCTGACCGGGCTGCACTCCCACATCGGCTCGCAGATCACCGATCTGGGCGGCTTCACCCTGGCCGCTCGCCGGATGGCCGACTTCCTGCTGGCCTGCGAGCTTGAGCACGGCGTGACGATCCCCAAGCTCGACCTCGGCGGCGGCCTGGGCATCGTCTACCGGCCCGGCGACCCGGTCCCGCCCCGCCCGGCCGAGGTGGTCGCGGTGTTGCGTGAGGCGGTACCCGCCCAGGTGCGGCTCGCCGTCGAGCCGGGCCGCTCGATCGCCGGACCCACCGCCGTCGCCCTCTACGAGGTGGGCACCGTCAAGGAGATCCCCGGCGTCAACACCTACGTCAGCGTGGACGGCGGGATGAGCGACAACCCGCGCCCCGCCATGTACGGCGCCGCCTACACCGCGCTTCTGGCCTCCCGCTCCTCGGACGCCCCCCCGCGTGAGGTCACCGTGGTCGGCAAGCACTGCGAGAGCGGCGACGTGCTCGTCCGGGATCTTCCGCTGCCCGCCGACGTACGGCCCGGCGACCTGCTGGCGATCCCCGCCTCGGGGGCCTACCAGCGGTCGATGGCGAGCAACTACAACCATGTGACGCGGCCCCCGGTGGTCGCCGTCCGAGACGGGGTCGCCAGGGCGATCGTGCGCCGGGAGACCGAGGAGGACCTGCTCCGCCTCTACCTGCGTTGACGGTTACCGGGCCGGGGGGCCGGTCGATTCCGATGCCGTCTTGACCGGTCGTCGCGATGATGATGAGGTTCTGTGCCAGCGTCGCGGTGCACCCGGCAAGGAGATCGCCGAGGGCATGGAGGCGCCGGAACACTGGACGACCGTGGAAACACCCGATGGACGCCTGCTGGCGTTCGGCAACCAACTGATCGAAGTGCACCTCTGGCTCCGTGAGGAGCTCGCCGCGCTCCGCGAGAACGTCGAGGTCCACCTCGACGGCGGCGCGCGACCCCGCGAACTGCGGGCGCACTGCCTGACCTTCTGTTCCGCCCTGAACCGGCACCACACCGGTGAGGACGGCGGCGCGTTCCCCGAGCTCGCCGAGCGGTTTCCCGAACTGCGCCCGGTGCTGGACGAACTGCGTCGTGACCACCGGCTGGTGGAGGACTCCCTCAGGAGGCTCGAGGCACTCGTCGGCGGCCTGGGCCAGGAGACGGATCCGGCCCGGGTGCGCGGCGAGCTGGACAGTCTCGCCGCGCTGATGGAGACGCACTTCGTCTACGAGGAGAAACGCATCGTCTCGGCGCTCAACGCGCTGAACGTGCCGGGCTGGGATCGTTTCCGGCCCGACTTCCTGTTCACCGACGAGGAGCGCTGATCGGCCCGGCGGATGCCCGGGTGAGCGGACACCGTCCTTCGCCCCGGGGCCGAGAACAGGCTCGGGGCGAAGACCTCCGCTCAGTCGATGATCGCGGTGGCTTCGACCTCGACCAGATGGTCGGGTACGTCCAGTGCCGCGACGCCCAGCAGCGTGGCCGGCGGGACCGGGGTGACCCCCAGCCTCGCGGCCGCCCGAGTGATCCCCTCCAGGAGCAGGGGCATCTTGTCGGAGGTCCAGTCGACGACGTGGACGGTCAGTTTCGCCACGTCGTCGAAGGAACCGCCGACCTCGGCCAGGGCGGTGCCGATGTTGAGATAGCACCGCTCGACCTGGGCGGCGAGGTCGCCTTCGCCGACCGTGACCCCATCGGCATCCCAGGCGACCTGCCCGGCGATGAAGACCAGCTTCGACCCGGTCGCGATCGACACCTGCCGGTAGGCATCGATTTCCGGCAATCCGCTGGGGTTCACCAGGGTGACGGCCATGCTGCCTGCCTCCTCGTCATGAGAGCCCGTGGGCTCGCCTTTACCAACCGAGACGCTCTTGGTCTCTTGTGGTTACTCAGGAACTGTAGGAGAGTGGCCGCTGACATGGAAGAACGCACTATTCAGTGACTGGGGAACCTTATGGTGACCAAGCAGTTCAAGGGCTCGCCCAACGAGGCGGACCTGACGCGCGCGGACTCCTTGGCGAGGGAGATCTTCTCGGACGTCGCCAACAAGTGGGCATTCCTGATCATCGAGTTTCTCGGTGAACGCACCCTGCGCTTCAGCGAGTTGCGGAACGAGGTCGAGGGCATCAGCCACAAGATGCTCACCCAGAACCTGCGCATGCTGGAGCGCAACGGCCTGGTCGAGCGGCGCGTGTACCCCACCGTGCCGCCGCGGGTCGAGTACACCCTCACCGAGCCGGGCCAGGCTCTGCGGGCGACGGTCGACGGAATGTGCGGCTGGACCCGCCACTACCTCGGTCACATCGAGGCATCCCGCCGCCGCTTCGACACCTGAGGAGCGGAGCACGGCCACGGAGGGCCTGCACGGTCGGCCCGGAACGGACTCACGGAGAGATCCGCCCCGAGCCGACGTTTTCTCAGGCTGTTTCAGTAGTAGAGATAAAGGGCGAAGCGGGAGCCTTCGAGGTCACACCTGTAAGCCTGGACGATGCCGCCGTTGGTGATGGCTGTGAAACCGGTCCTGTTGCAGTCGTTCTTGTACTGGTAGTAGCCCGCGAGGTGCCAGGATGGGGCGGCCTGCGCGGAGGCCGCCGTGGTGGCGGCCGCGGCGGGGCCGGCCATGGTGCCGAAGACAAGTCCACCGGCCATCAGTGCCGCTGTGGCCAGACGACGAGCTCTCATTTTCTTCCTGCCCTTCGTGAAGAAACACGTGCCATCTGAAATACGACTCCCGCGAGAATCGCGTCCCGAACACGTGACGTCCTGCCGGCAGAGTGCGTGATCTTCCTTGGAAGACGCTTGTGAGCCGCTGGGAAGGCTGGTGGGGCCTGTTCTGGGTTCGGATGGGCGAGCGGCCGGCGGTCCCGCGCTCTGTTCCGGCCTCAGGAATTCAGGTCGCCGGGTCTGGTGCGGGACGAGTGGTGGAGGCCGGTGAGTTCAGGACGTCGTGCAGATCGAGCGCGGCGGGTGGCGGAAGGGGCCCGGCCTGTTCGGCGCGGAAGGCGCTGAGCAGGTAGGCGACGAGCCGTCGGGACGCGGCCAGGGCCGCTTCGGCGGATTCGGTGATGACGCCGCAGTTGGCCTTGAGCAGTAGGGCGAGGTCGTCCTGCGCGAAGTCGGCGCGCAGCCGCCCGGTCGCCTTGGCGCGTCGCGTCAGCTCGGCGAACCCCTGTACGGCGCGGTCGCGTTCCTGCTCGATGTCGACCGCGCCGGGGAACGCCGCGACGAAGGCCGTGCTGAAGCCGCGGTCGACGGCCTGCATGGTGCACACCTTCTCGATGGCCGTGCAGAACCCGCGCCACGGGTCCGGATCGGCCAGCGCGTCGTCGAGGACCGACACGCATGCCTCGAACCGATCGGCGAACACCTCGGTGACCAGCGACTCCTTCGTGGGGAAACGGCGGTAGAGCGTCGCGATCCCCACCTGGGCATGCCGGGCGATCGCGGCCATCGGCACGTCGAGCCCGCGGTCGGCGAACAGTTCGCGGGCGACCTCGACGATGCGGTCGCGGTTCTGCCGCGCGTCGGCGCGCAACCCCGCGGCCGCGTCGGGGACGGTCGGCATACGAGAGGTCTCGGCGCTCATGTCTCTCACTTTAGGCCAAGTGGATGGGGCTCTCCACTTATCGGGTTACGCTGGCCGGCAGTAGACACCCGTCATGATGGAGGTTCCGTGCGATACCGGAGAGCACTTCCGAAGCGAGCGGTCGGCCGGTTCAACTCCTGTGTCCTGACATTGCGCTCCTCGCCCCGATGGGGCCGGTTCATCAGCGGACACCTCACGGTCGTCACCTACACGGGACGCCGCTCGGGACGCACCTTCAGCACACCCGTCGCCTTCCGGCGTTCGGCCGACACCGTCACGATCGGCGTTCAGTTCCCCGACGCCAAGGTGTGGTGGCGCAACTTCCTGGACGAGGGCGGCCCGATATCGCTACAGCTGGACGGGGTCGACCGCACCGGGCACGCGGTCGCCAGACGTGACGAAGCGGGCCGCGTCACCGTCACCGTCCGGCTGGACGGCTGAGCTCCACGTCGGCGATCGTGCGGGCCAGGAGCCGGTTGAGCTGAGGTTCTCGACCACGACCGTGCCATAGGTGGCCGCCGGGCGGGCGGTGAACCTGTGCAGGCCGTCACACGCGGGCGGGCGCCTTCCGACGTTCACGATCGCTCTCCATCGGACCCGCATTCCGCACCCGGCCGACCGGTTCGGCCACGCGGCTGGATCATCGAGCTCGTCACCGGCCCGTGGTCTCCCAGTGATCGACAAGCCGCTCACCAGTCGCGATCTCTAGCCTCTCTCTGGTCCCGCGCGCTCGAAGCGGCGCGGCGGGAGCAGATCCAGACCTACGCGTGACACCGGGAGGAAGAGCGGATGGCTGCGGCAATCACCGCGATGGCGTTCGGGCAGGCCGGATTCCTGGTCGTGGCGCGCGAGGACGGGCGGATCGAGTCCTGGAACATCGGATCCCCCAGCACGGTGCGCGTGGTGTGCGACGGCTCGGAGGACCCGGTGCTGGACCTGGTGGCCGACGGCCCGCGGATCCTGGGCGTGTCGGCGCGGCGTGTCATCGCCTGGAACGCGGCAATGGAGGTCGAGGCCGACCACGCGCTCGACCATCCCGCGCACTTCGTCACGGTGACGCCGCGCGACGTGTGGCTGGCGGGCGACTCGCACGTCGCTCGGCTCGACCGCGAGCTGAAAGGGGCGACATGGACGCCGATCGCCGACGGAGAGACCACCGACTTCGACGTCCATCCCTCGGGGCGGCGCCTCGTGGTGGTCAAGGACCGCGTCCGCGTCCGCGTCCACGACGCCCGCACCGGCGCCGAACTCCACGCCTGGGACCGCGGGGGCAGGGACGGTGTCCGGCAGGTGTCGGTACGTTTCACCGACAAGCCCGATCACCTGTGGGAGGCCGGCAACCGGAGTTGGCGGCTGCGGCGCGTCTCCGCGAAGAGCGGACGGCAGACCAAAGACCGAGACCACCGGAAACTGGCCAGCGCATGGGCGGGCCCGCTGGCGTTCAGCCCGGACCGCGGGCACCTGGCGGTCCTGCAGACCGGATGCGACGTTCAGGTCTGGGACCTGGAGGCCGATGCCGCCGTCTTCTACGTGGAACCGGTGGCCGACCGTTCCCAGGAGAAGGTGCTGGCCTCGCTCAGCCGCGTCCCGACGCTCGCGTCCGCGGGCCCGGGAGTTCTCCGGCGGTCGGGCAGCCGCCGCCAACCCGACCGTGACGCGGCGGTGACCGCCCTCGCGGTCGCCGAACGGGGCGCCATGGTGGCCCTCGGCGGACGTGACGGTGTCGTCCACCGCTGCGACACCGTGACCGGAGCGATCGAACGCCTCGGCGAGCCCCGCCTCCTGGCACCTCCGCGAGGCGCGGCGATCACCCAGTGGGCCGGAGGCGTCGCGCACGGCGTCCGCGACGGCGAGCACTGGATCGTCCGCGAGGGCACGCTCGCCAGGCTCGACTTCGAGCGGCCGGATCGGATGCGAGGGGTGGCCCTGGAGGATTTCCCCGCTCTCGACAGGTCCATCGGCCGCCAGGCCACGCTGTTCTTCCGCGGCGACCTTGTCTGGCACACGGCCTGGGACACGCTGCGGGCCTGGGAGGTGGCGACGGGACGGCTCGTGTGGCACGCCCAGACCCCGGGGCCGCCGCAGATCGCGGGCGACACCGCCTACATGATCGACGGCCACTACCACCCCCGGCCCGGTTTCCCCCTGCTGCGAATCGATCTGAACACCCGGGAGAGGATGGACCCCCGGCACTTCGCGATCGACGAGGCGTCCATCGACCTGAGCGTCGCTCCGGTCAACTGGCCGAGGATCTCCGCGATCGGGCCGCACATCGTGCTGGAGACCTACTCCCGCCCGGAACGGGCGTTCCTGATCGATCCCGAGCGGTGCCTCCTGCTCCACGAACTGCCCCGGGACATCGGCCGGGACCCGCACGACGGCCGCCACGTGCTGCACCGGATCCCCGGCGGCTATGCGGTGATCGACCTGGAGAACCCGGCCGCCCCGCCGAGGACCCGTCGGTTCCCCGACCCGATCGGCGCCGTCCACTGGCACCGGGAGATCGGCACCGACCGCGTCATCGGGTGGGGCCGTGACTCGCGGCGCGTTGTCGTCGCCCGCACGAGCGGCGAACTCCTCGGCCATTTCGCAGGCCACGGCGAGGAGGTGTCCGCCTTCTTCGTCTCGCCCGACGAGCACACCCTCCTGTCGGTCGACCACGCGGGCTTCGTCCGCGCATGGCACCTGGACCGGTAGCGCTTCGTCAGGTCGGCGTGTCGTGGGGTTGCCGGGTTTTGTTCATCACCACGCCGCGACTCGCCCCAAAAGCGGCTGCGCCGGCCCGACCCTCCGACAGGTCACGGATGTGGCGCCGAGAGGTCCCACAGTCGTGTCGCGCTGTCGTGGCCCGCGGTGGCCAGCAGGTGGCCGTCGGGGTGGAAGGCCACCGAGGCGACGGTCCCGAGGTGGCCGCTGAACAGGGCGAGCGGTCGGCCGGTGGCGGTGTCCCACAGCTGCGCCGTGCCATCGGCGCCCCCGGTGGCCAGCAGGTGGCCCCCGGGGTGGAAGGCCACCGACCAGATGTGGTCGGTGTGGCCGGCCAGCGGGGTGCCGGCGGGCTTTCCGGTGGTGGTGTCCCACAGCAGTACGGTGCCGTCCTCGCCCCCGGTGGCCAGCAGGTGGCCGCCGGGATGGAAGGCCAGCGTGTGGACCGGCTTGGGGTGATCGAACAGGGCGACGGTCTGGCCGGTGGCGTCCCACCACCGTACGGTGCCGTCCTCGCTCGCGGTGGCCAGGTAGTGGCCGGCGGGGTGGAAGGCCGCCGACCAGACGGTGTCGGTGTGGCCGGTGAACAGGGCGATGAGCCTGCAGGTGGAGACCTCCCACAGTCGTACCCCGTAATCCCAGCCGGCGGTGGCCAGCAGGTGGCCGTCGGGATGGAAGGCCACCGTGTGAACAGATCTGATGTGACCGGCCAGGGGAGTGCCGACGGGTTGGCCGGTGGTGGTGTCCCACAGCCGTGCCGCGTCGTCCGCACCGGCGGTGGCCAGCAGGTGGCCGTCGGGGTGGAAGGCCAGCGTGTGGACCGGCTCGGTGTGGCCGGTGAGTGGAACACCGACGGGCCGGCCGGTGGCGGTGTCCCACAGCCGTGCTGTGCGCCTGGCGCTGGTGTCCCACAGCCGCGTGTGGTCGCTGTCGGACCGGAGGGGCGCGGTGTCGGTGTGGCCGGACAAGGGGGCGCCGACGGGCTGGCCGGTGGTGGTGTCCCACAACTGCGCCGTGTCGTCCCAACCGGCGGTGGCCAGCAGGTGGCCGCCGGGGTGGAAGGCCACCGAGCAGACGGACGCCCAGGAGTCGTGCCGGACGAGGGCGGAGTACTCCCGGACGCCGTCGGGCGGGGCGGCTCGCAGGGACAGGCCGATGTCGGCGAGCCTCTGCTTGGTCTCCTCGGCCGACCCGGAGCCGAAGCCCTCGATGGCCAGCAGGTCCCGTTCGCTGAGGGCGGCCAGCTCGCCGCAGGTGTGGATGTCCGCCCGTTTGAGGCGGTTGTACACACGGACCGTGAGGTTGAGTTCCTCGATGGGCAGAGCCAGGTCGTCACCCGACGAGTACCCCAGGCACAGTGGGTCATGGTCCGTCGTCCATGACTGGCGTAGTGACATCGTGGACCTTCCTTAAGATCACACTCTCCCCGGCGGGAGTCTTTCCGCTGCCTGCAGAGGTGTCAACCCGCGCCGTTCCGCGGGGCGCCCACCAGGGTGGGGACAGGCTCTGTTCGCGCCGCGGTAGGTCGGCGACCTGGGTGGGTTCGGCTTCGACGGGACGGGTGGTCGCTCCCAGGAGGGCGCCTGTGCGGGTCGTTCGGTGGTGGGGCGAGGTCGTCGTGAACACGTTCTGTCATGGTTGTCCGTGGATCCGGGTCGGGCCACGACTTGAAACCTACTAAACCAGTATGGAAATATGGTTTTTATGTTCGCGGCACTGACCACGTACAACAGGCGTCGCGTGCCGGAAATCATTCTGGTGCGCTGCCTGTTCGTCGACTTCGTACGGACCGACGGCGCCATCTGTCGCTGAGGCCGCACATCACCGAGCGTCAATGACGGCCCACGCGGGCCCGTCCTGCCTCGCCTCGACGGCGACGTCGCGGGGGCACCTCGTCTCTTTCTCCACCCGTCTGGCGAGCACGCCGTAGGAGATCTTTCGCATGGCCCTTGTGGTAGCAGTGATCGGCGGCCCGACCCCGGGTTCCGCCACCGCGGCCCTCGCCGAGAACGTCGCCGAACGGCTGGAGTTGGAGGGCCACACCACGGTGCTGATCAGGCCGGCGGACCTGCCGCCCGCGGCGCTGATCGCCGGGGACTCCGCCGATCCGCAGATCCGTTCCTCGATCGAGTTGATCGGGCAGGCGGACGGGGTCGTGGTGGCCACCCCGATCTTCCAGGCGTCCTACTCGGGGCTGCTCAAGACCTTCCTGGACGTGCTGCCTCCGGGCGCGCTGGCGGGCAAGGCCGCGCTGCCGCTGGCCAACGGCGGCAGCCGGGCGCACCTGCCGGCCGTCGACTACACGTTGCGGCCGGTGCTGAGCGCGCTGGGCTGTCCGCAGGTGGGGCAGGGGGCGTTCGTGCTCGACGCCGACATCGTCCGGCACTCCTGCGGGGTCAGCCTGACCGGCGCGAGCGAATCCCGCGTAGCGGCGGTCTGCCGCCAGTTCGCCCACGCCCTGATCCACGACCGGTCCTCCGTCCGGTCCTCCGGCCAGTCGCTGTTCTGACCTCGGCCTTTCTCTCCTTCAACGACCTTTCCAGGTCGTCCTTTTGACAAGGGTTTCTCATGTTCGGATATTCGTTGTTCTCGACCTCCCCCGTTCGGGCGGCAGCCGCAGGGGCCGCGCTCGCGTTGCTGGCCGCCGGATGCTCCTCGGGCGGTGAGGCCACCGCGGGCGCGAGCGGCGCAGACGGCGGCGCGCCGGTGCAGGGCGGCAAGCTGACCATCGCGGTCTCCAGCTTCCAGCCGTGCCTGGACGTCTCGCTCACCGGCGGCCGCAACAGCACGGTCACCCACCAGATCCTGGACACCCTCACCGACCAGGACCCGAAGACGGGCGAGATCATCCCGCGGCTGGCCACCAAGTGGGAGGTGAACGACGACTACACCGTCTTCACCTTCCACCTGCGCGAGGGCGTGACCTTCAGCGACGGCACCCCACTGGACGCCAAGGTGGTCGCCGACAACTTCAGCACGCTCGCCGCGCTGGTCGGCGAGGGCAAGACCGACACTCTGACGCTGAACGCGCTCAACAGTTTCTCCGGCGCGGAGGCGGTCGACCCGCTGACCGTCAGGCTGAACTTCAAGCTGCCGGAGCTGGGCTTCCTGCGCAACGCCAGCGACCCCTACCTGGCGATCCTGTCGGCGTCCACGCTGGCCACGACCACCGAGGAGCGCTGCGCGGGCAAGCTGGTCGGCACCGGACCCTTCGTCTTCGACCAGATCGTCAAGGACAAGTCCATCACCCTCAAGCGCCGCGCGGACTACACCTGGGGTGCCGAGGGCGTGGTGGCGCACCAGGGGCCGTCGTACCTGGAGGGCATCGTCTTCGAGGCGGTGCCCGAGTCGGGAGTGCGGGTCGGCGGCCTGGTCAGCGGCCAGTTCGACATCAGTGACGACATCCCGATCACCGATCTGCCGCAGCTGCGCTCGGCCGGGCAGACGATCGTCTCGCGGGTGGTGCCCAACCTGGTCCCGGGCATGCGCCCCAACCCGTACAGCCCGCTGGGCTCCGACGACGCGGTCAGGCGGGCCATCCTCAAGGGCACCGACCGCAAGGAGATCACCGAGACCCTCTACCCGGAGATCTACAAGGCACCGACCAGCATCGTCTCCTCCGGCACCGCCGGGTGGAAGGACTTCGGCACGGACCTCGCGTACGACCCCGAGGGCGCCAAGAAGATCCTTGACGAGGCGGGCTGGAAGCCGGGCGCCGACGGGGTCCGGGAGAAGGACGGCGTACGTCTGGAGCCGAAGATCACCTACATCATCGGCAACTTCTTCGGCGCCACCCAGCAGGAACTGGAGCTCGCCCAGCAGCAGCTCGCCAGGATCGGGGTGAAGGTCGAGATCAAGGCCAACACTCCCGCCGACAACGCCGCGATGCTCAAGGACATCTCCAAGGCCGACTACGACTTCCTCACCGGCTCGGGCGCGAGCAAGGACATCGACTTCCTCGCCGGGCTGTTCAAGAAGAGCAACTCCGCGCTGCTCAACGCCGAGCAGCCCGAGCTGGAGGCCGTCGCCGACGCGTTGAACGAGGCGGCCACCCCTGAGGCCCGCACGAAGGCCGCGGACGACCTGCAGAAGTACGTCATCGACCACGGCCACTGGATTCCGCTGCGCGAGCAGACCAAGGTCGTCGCGGTCTCCCCGCGGGTCAAGGGCTATCTCCTCGACACCTATGCCGCGCACTTCTTCCACGACACCTGGCTGGCCGGCTGACCATGGCCCGCTACCTGCTGCGCCGCGCGGTCCAGGGCGCCTTCGTGCTCTGGGCGGCCTTCACCGCCGGCTTCGTGATCCTCTACCTGCTGCCCAGTGATCCGGTGGAGATCATGCTCGCCTCCACCGGATCCATGGGCGAGCTCGATCCCGGTGCGGTGGCCGCGCTGCGCGCCGAATACCACGTCGACGAGCCGTTCTACGTCCAGTACGGCATCGCGCTGTGGCGGTTCGTCCAGGGCGACTTCGGAACCTCCATTCCCCAGCGGCTGCCGGTCACCGAGCTGATCGGCCAGGCGCTGCCGGAGACCCTGGGCCTGGCCGGGCTGGCCTTCGCCATCGCCGTGGTGCTCGGTGGGGGACTGGCCCTGCTCACCGGCTACCTGCGTGGGGGACGGCTGCGGTGGCTGCTGCTGTCGCTGCCCCCGCTGTTGGTGTCGATCCCCTCCTTCTGGGCGGGGTTGATCCTGCTGCAGGTCTTCTCGTTCCGGCTCGGCTGGTTTCCCGCGATCGGGAACCGGGGCTTCGCCTCGGTGGTGCTGCCCGCGGTGACGCTGGCCCTGCCCACCGCGGCGATCATCGCCCAGGTCCTGATTAAGAGCCTCCGCCAGACCTGGGACGAGGCGTTCGTGGTCACGGCCACCGCCAAGGGCGCCTCCAGGCTGCGCGTCCTCTTCGTCGACGTGCTGCGTCACGCGAGCCTGCCGAGCCTCACCCTGGTCGGCATGACGGTCGGCAACATGCTGGCCGGGGCGATCGTGGTCGAGACGGTCTTCTCCCGGCTGGGGGTGGGCCGCCTGGTCGAGCAGGCCGTCTCCGCGCAGGACATCCCGATGATCCAGGGCCTGGTCGTGCTGTCGGCTCTCGTCTTCGTGGTGGTGAACCTGGTGGTCGACGCCGTCTACCCGCTGCTCGATCCGCGCATCCGGCCGTCGCGAGCGGCCACGTGAAGGAGCTGAGCGTGTCCGATCCCGCCACGACCCTCCCCGGCGGCCCCGCGCCGCACGAGCCATCCGATCCCGGGACGCCGGGCCTCCCGCCCGGCCCCGACTCCGGTCTCGGACCCGCCTCTGTCTCCGTCTCCGGTTTCGGCCCTGTCTCCGAACCAGCCTCCGACCTCGACTCCGAGCCCGGTTCCGGCTCCGATCTCGGGCCCGACACCGCCTCCCGCCTCGGCCTGCCGCGCCGTGGCACCGGCGGGGCACGCGCGATCGTGCGGCGCCCCGGGCTGGTGCTCTCCGTGCTGTTCCTGGTGCTGGTGCTGGCCTGGGCGCTCACACCCGGGGTCTTCGCCCCCTTCGACCCGCTGGTCGGCTCGCCGAAGGACAAGCTGCTGCCCCCGAACGGCACCTACTGGTTCGGCACCGACCATCTCGGGCGCGACCTGTTCTCCCGGGTCGTGCACGGGGCCTCGCTCTCGCTGACCGCGACCGCCCTGGCGGTGCTGGTCGGATTCCTCGCCGGGTCGTCCCTGGGCCTGCTCTCGGGGTACCTGGGCGGCCGGTTCGACGACGCCGTCATGCGCTGCGTCGACGTGCTGCTGTCGATCCCGGGACTGCTGCTCTCGCTGGCCGTGGTCACCGTGCTGGGTTTCGGCACGCTGAACGTGGCGGTCGCGGTCGGTGTGGCGGCGGTGGCCGGTTTCGCCCGGGTGATGCGGGCCGACGTGCTGCGCGCCCGCACCCAGGTGTTCGTCGAGGCGGCCGAGGCACTGGGCGTCGGCCGGTGGAGATCCCTCATCCGCCATGTGCTGCCGCACGCGGTGGGCTCGGTGCTGGTGATGGCCGCCCTGGAGTTCGGCACGGCCATCCTGGCGGTCTCCTCGCTGAGCTTCCTCGGCTTCGGCGCGCCGCCGCCCGCTCCCGAGTGGGGGTCGCTGGTCTCCGAGGGGCGCAACTACCTGGTGAGCGCCTGGTGGCTGACCACCCTGCCCGGCGCGGTGATCGTGTTGACCATGCTGGCGACCAACCGGGTCGCCCGCGCCCTGGACGCCGGCAGGGGAGACGACCGTTGAGTACACAGCCCCTGCTGCGCCTGACCGACCTGCGGGTCGGGTACGGGCCGGCCCGGCGCGGTGGTGACCGGCACGAGACGGACGCGGTACGCGGCGTCAGCCTGCGGGTGGACCGGGGGGAGGTGGTGGCGCTGGTGGGCGAGTCCGGCTCGGGCAAGTCCTCCACCGCGCACGCCGTCAACGGGCTGCTACCCGCCACCGGGCGGATCAGCGCGGGACGGGTCCACTTCGGCGGGCAGGACATCACCGGATGGCCGGACCGCGCGATGCGCCACCTGCGCGGCGCCGAGATCGGGTTCATCCCCCAGGATCCGGCGGTCGCGCTCAACCCGGTACGGCGCATCGGGCACCAGGTGGCCGACGTGCTGCTGCTGCACGGCCGGGCCACCCGCAGGAACGTCCGGGGACTGGTCGAGGCGGTCCTGGCGGAGGCCGGGCTGCCGGACCCGGCCGACTACGCCCGCCGCTACCCGCACGAGCTGTCGGGCGGCATGCGCCAGCGGGTGCTGATCGGCATCGCGCTGGCCTGCGCGCCCCGGCTGGTCATCGCCGACGAGCCGACCAGCGCTCTCGACGTCACCGTCCAGCGCCGCATCCTGGACCACATCCAGCGCCTGACCTCGGCGAACGGCACCGCCGTGCTGCTGATCACGCACGATCTGGGGGTGGCCGCCGACCGGGCGGACCGGATCGTGGTCATGCGGGAAGGCCAGGTCGTGGAGGAGGGGCCGACCGAGCGGATTCTCGGCGGCCCCCGGCACGCCTACACCCGCCGCCTGCTGGGCGCGGTCCCCACCCTGACCGGGCCGACGCTGATCGCCACCTCCTCACCGGGGCGGGCGGTCCCTGGCGCACGCTCCGAGACGGAGACGGCCTCGGAGCCGCGTCTGGAATCGCGACCGCGCGCCGAGGCGGGGCCGGACTCGGAGACGCGTTCGGAGACCGATACGGAGACGGCGCCGCTGCTGGAGCTTCGGGGTGTCACCAAGGAGTTCAAGCGCGCCGCCTCGGTGACCGTCGCTGTCAGCGACGTGGACCTTGTCGTCGGCCGGGGCCGCACGGTCGGCCTGGTGGGCGAGTCGGGCTCCGGCAAGTCCACCACCGCGCGGATGGCGCTGCGGCTGGAGACCCCCACCCGGGGGCGGGTCCTGTTCGACGGCGTGGACATCACCACGGCCACCCGCGGGAAGCTGCGTCCGCTGCGGCGGCGCTTCCAGCCCGTCTACCAGAACCCGTTCGCCTCCCTGGACCCGAGGCTCTCGGTCGCGGCGCTCATCGACGAGCCACTGGACGCGTTCGGCGAGGGGGACCGCGCCGCCCGGCGCCGCCGGGTCGCCGAGCTCGTCGACCAGGTCGCCCTGCCCTCGTCGGTTCTCGACCGGCACGCCACCGAGCTGTCCGGCGGCCAGCGGCAAAGGGTGGCCATCGCCAGGGCGCTGGCGCTCCGCCCTGAGCTGATGGTCCTCGACGAGCCCGTCTCGGCACTGGACGTCTCCGTACAGGACCAGATCCTGCGGCTGCTCGTCGAGCTGCAGGCGCGGCTGGGGCTGAGCTACCTGTTCATCTCCCACGATCTGGCGGTGGTCCGCCAGATCTCGCACGAGGTCACGATCCTGCGCTCCGGATCCGTGGTCGAGAGCGGTCCGGCCGAGCGCGTCTTCGACAACCCGCACCACTCCTACACGAAGGAACTTCTCATGGCGGTACCCGGACAGCTGGACCACGGCACGGACGCGAGCTCCCGATGGTGAGCCCGCTGACCGGCGCGCGTACCGAACGGCAGGTCCTCGCCGCGCTGCAGGAACTGGTTCCGGAGATCTCCGCCCGGGTCGCGAGGGAGGACCGGCCGCACGCGGAGACCTTCGCCGACCTCAGGGCGGCGGGCCTGCCCTCCTTCGTCATCCCGGCCGCGTACGGAGGCGGGGGCGCCACCCTGCCCCAGGCCGGCCGGGTGATCCGGACCCTCGCCGCCGCCGACGCCTCGGCCGCGCTGGTCCTCACCATGCACTACATCCACGGCACGCGCCTGCTCTCGCCGCAGGTCCCCGGCCGGGGAGTCGCCGAACTGGGTCGTACCCTCGCCGCCACCGACGGCCTGGTCAACTTCGCCAGCAGCGAGCGGCTGAGCGGCGCCCCCAGCAGGGGCGGCGCCGTCCAGACCCGCGCCACTCGCGGGGACGACGGGTCGTGGCTGCTGAGCGGCCACAAACGCTACGTCACCGGCAGCATCGCCCTGGATCACCTGCTGGTGTCGGCCACTGTGGACAACGACGACGGCGACGACACCGCCGAGCCCGTGGCGCGCACCTTCGTCGTCCCGGCCGACGCGGACGGGGTGCGGATCGAGCCGACCTGGGACACCTTCGGCATGCGCGGCTCGGCCTCGCACGACGTCGTCCTCGACGGCGTCACCGTCCCAGCGGACGCCGTCGCCGAGGCGTACGACCCCGAGGTGGCCCCGGAGATCACCCGTACCTTCGGCGCCTGGTGGGCGCTGCTGCTGGCCTCGATCCACCTGGGCATCGCCGAGGCGGCCCGCGAGGTGGCCCTCGTGTTCGCCACCGGTCCCCGAGGCGACGGCCGTCCGGGCAGCCGCGCCGAGCAGCCCCGCACCCAGGAACACGCCGCGCGCGTCGAGCTGGCCCTGCTCCAGGCGCGCCTGCTGCTGGAGGACGCCCTGCACCGGTGCGAGGGTGTCCCGGAACCCGCCGACGTCGTTCAGGCCACCGCCACCAAGCTTCTGGTCCACCGGCACGCCTCGGACGTCGTCGACCACGCCTGCCGCCTGGTCGGCGGAGCCTCCGTCTGGAACACCTCCCCGCTGGGACGCCACTTCCGTGACCTGCGCGTCGCCCTGTTCAACCCGCCCAACGAGGACGTCGTGATCGACGCCGTCGGCCGCGCCGCCCTCGGACTGAACGAGAAAGGCACCTGGACGTGACCCCGTCCCGCCGTACGATGTCGCTGAACTTCAACCTCAGCGGCGTCGGCCACCACGCCTCCGCCTGGCGTCACCCCGACAGCCGGACCGACCAGGCCCTGGACGTCGAGTACTACGTGCGGCTCTGCCAGACCGCCGAGCGCGGCGGGTTCGACTCGATTTTCATCGCCGACACCCCGGCGCTGCGCGGCGACCCGAACGACGCCCTGGCCAACACCCCCTTCGAACCGCTGACCCTGCTGTCGGCCATCGCCACCCGCACCACCCACATCGGACTGATCCCCACCGTCTCCACCAGCTACAGCGACCCGTACACCGTCGCCCGCCAGGTCGCCTCCCTCGATCTGATCAGCAAGGGCAGGGCCGGGGTCAACCTCGTCACCTCCGCGGGTGACCACGTCGCCCGCAACCACGGCAGGGAGCGGCACATCCCGCACGCCGACCGCTACGCCCGCGCCCGGGAGTTCGTCCAGGTACTGGAGCGGCTGTGGGGCAGCTGGGCGCCGGACGCGGTCCTGGCCGACCGCGAGGCCGGCACCATGATCCGTCCCGGCGGCATCACCCCGATCGACCACGTCGGCGAGCACTTCTCGGTGGCCGGGCCGCTTACCGTGCCGCCCTCGCCGCAGGGACGCCCCCCGATCGTGCAGGCCGGGGCCTCGCCCGCCGGGATCGAGCTGGCCGCAGCGCACGCCGACGCCGTCTACGCCCGCTCCATGTCGATCGACGAGACGCGAGGTGTCTACCGCTCCATCAAGACGCGGGCCGCCGAGCTGGGCAGGGACCCGCACTCGATCAGGGTCCTGCCAGGCGTGGTGCCCTACGTCGCGGCCACCGAGGCCGAGGCCAGGCGGCTGGTGCGGGAGATCGAGTCCCGGTTGGTGACCAACCCCAACGCCCTCACCGCCCTCGGCGTGATGCTCGGCATCGACCTGTCCGGATACTCCCCGGACGACGCCGTCCCCGTGCACCTGCTCCCCGCTCCGGAGGACTTCAACGGTTCGGTCACCGGCTTCGTCGAGCTGCGCACCATGGCCGTCGACGAGGGCCTCACCCTCGGCCGGCTCGCCGGCCGCCTCGGCGGCCTCGCCCCGCTGGGCATGTGGGCGCTCATCGGCAGCGGCGAGCAGGTGGCCGACCAGCTCCAGTACTGGTTCGAGAACGAGGCGGCCGACGGCTTCAACCTGATGATGCCGATCGCCCCCGGCGGCATCGAGTCCTTCGTCGAGCACGTCGTGCCGATCCTGCGGGAACGCGGCCTGGTGCGCGCCGGCTACGAGGGCACCACCCTGCGTTCCCACTTCGACCTGTCCCTCGACACCCCGTCGCCACTTCACTGAGAGGAAGACCATGACCGTCTCGCCCGAGGACCTTTTCATCGACCCCGAGCAGGCCGCCGGGAAGCTCGCCGCCGGTGCGCTCTTCGTCGACGTGCGCCGCCCCGAGGCGCGGGCCGAACACGGCCTGCTGCCCACGGCCGTCGCCGTGGAGAAGGTCGACGTCCTGAAGAGTTTCGACCGGGAATCCCCGGAACTGCTGGCCGACGCCGCCGATCCGGGCCGAGAGATCGTCGTCTTCTGCTCGTCGGAGCGCGGTTCGGGGCCGGTCGTTCAGAAGCTCGCGGAGTTGGGGTACACCAACGTCACCCATATCCTTGGCGGGTTCAGCGCATGGAAGGAACAGGGCTTTGCGACACACCCCCATGACGGCGTGGCCACGGATGCCTGAACACCCGCAGGCGCAGTCGGCCGCGTGCGACCGGGCCCGCTGAGGCCCAGGTGCGAATCTCGGCCAAGACCGACTACGCCCTGCGCGCCCTCACGCAGCTCGCGGCGCACGCGGACCGCCCGGTCAGCTCCGAGGAACTCGCGCAGGGGCAGGAGATCCCGCACAAGTTCCTCGAAGCGATCATGGCGGAGCTCCGGCGCACCGGGTTCATCACCAGCCAGCGCGGCATCGGAGGCGGGCACCGGCTCCGCCTCCCCGCCGACCAGGTCGTCATCGCCGACGTCATCCGTGCCCTCAATGGGCCGCTCACCGTCATTCGCGGAGAATGTCCTCAGGACATCGAGTACGGCCCGCCCTCGGAAGGGTTGCGAATCGTCTGGATCGCCATGCGCGCCACCCTCAGGTCCATCCTCGAATCGGTGACACTCGCCGACATCGCCGGGGGAACACTGCCCGGCCATGTTCGCGAACTCGCCGGTGACCCGGACGCCTGGGTGACCCACTGGTTCCAAAGTCCCGGCCAGATTCAGGAAACAGGCCGCAAGGTCTGATCCACGTCGTATTCAAATGTCAGAAGGACGGAACGTCGACATCCTCCCCGCCCTGAAGGACGGGGTCTGCACGCTGGGGGTATTTGATGAGTGAGAGCCCGACCGGACTGATCGGTGCGGACGAGCTGGCCGAACGGCTCAGGTCTGGGTCGCGGGTCCGGCTTCTCGACGTTCGATGGCAGCTCGGTGACCCGCACGGCCACCGCGCCTACCTCGAAGGGCACCTGCCGGGAGCCGTCTTCGTCGACCTGGACACCGAACTGGCCGCCCCGCCCTCCGCCGAGGCCGGACGCCACCCGCTGCCGGACCCGGACGCGCTCCAGCGCGCCGCCCGCCGCTGGGGGCTGGACGACGGTGACGAGGTCGTCGCGTACGACGCCGGTGGCGGCCTGGCCGCGGCGCGCGCGTGGTGGCTGCTGCGCTGGGCGGGGGTGTCCTCGGTGCGGCTGCTCGACGGCGGCCTGCGGGGCTGGACGGAAGCGGGCCATCCGGTGGAGACCGGCGAGGTCCGGCCCGAACCGGGGAACGTGACGCTGGCCTCCGGTGCCCTGCCCGTCCTCGACGCCGACGCCGCGGCCGAGCTCGCCGGCAACGGCGTGCTGCTCGACGCGCGGGCCGCCGAGCGCTACCTCGGCCACACCGAGCCGGTGGACCCGCGCGCCGGGCACATCCCCGGCGCGGTCAACGCCCCCACCGGGGAGAACCTGACGCCGGATGCGACCTTCCTCGACGAGGAGGCGCTCGCCGGCCGCTTCGGCGCCCTCGGGGTGAAGGAGGGCACCAAGGTCGGCGTCTACTGCGGTTCGGGGGTGACCGCCGCGCACACCGTCTTCGCGCTGGAGCGGATCGGGATCCGCGCGGCCCTGTACGCCGGGTCGTGGTCGCAGTGGTCCAACGACCCCGACCGGCCCGCGGCCACCGGCTGACGGGGACCCGGCACGGGGGCACTCGCCGGGACGACGGGCCGCGATGTCGCCATCGCGGCCCGCCGGCCCGATCGGGTGCCCGGTCTCGTCACGAGCTCCGAGGGGCGCCGGCCGCCCGCTCGTGCTCGGCCACGCGGAGCTTGATTCCGGTGATGAATCGCTCGACGGCGTAGCGGAACTGGCGCGCCATCGTCTGCACACCCGCACCCGGTGCGTATCGCATCAGGTTGGGGTACGGCGGCCCGGAACCCGCGGTCTCGCCCTCCGCTCGAGCCTCGCTGTAGCGAGGATTTCCCGGCGAGGTGCGCTCGCCCGCCACGAACCCGAACAGCAAGGTGATGAGCGCCATGTAGGAGTCGCCCACCTCGTCATCCGGCAGGCCGCTCTCCGCGACGAGCCCGATGAGGGCGTCCGCCACCCTCAAGGTCTCGGGCCCGAGTTCCCAGGCCGCGCGCCAGAGCACGTCGACGAGCGCGGGGCGCGGCAGCAGTGCCTCGTGACAACGGACGAGGGTCTCGAGCAACCGTACGTCCCAGGTGCCGGCGGCGGGAACGGTGACCTCACGGAGGGTCTCGTCGAGGATGAGCAGCAGCAGCTCGTCCTTGTCCCTGACATGCCAGTAGAGCGTCGAAGAGCCGGTGCCCAGCGTGTTGGCGAGCTTGCGCATGGACAGTTTCTCGACACCCTCCGTGTCGAGAAGCCGGGTTCCGGCCCTGATCACGTCCATGCGGGTGAACGTCAGCCGGCCTTTGGCGCGGGCCGAATCCGACCGGCGCCGCTCTGGTTCGAACTCTGTTCGTGACACACGAGCAGTGTACTGTCACTCGATCCGGCTCTCGGCGATCATGTCGTGGCGGCCTCTGCCGGGGGGCGACCCGGGTCCGTCTCCGTGCCCGGGTGGCCAGGAGAGCACGGAGACGGGGCGAGGTCAGGCCCCGGCCCTGATCTCCGTCCCCTGGGCGGAGACGAGGCGCCATCCGGTGCCGGAGCCGGCGACGAAGACATGGGTGTACCTGCTGCCGCCGGTGAACGTGCTGCCGTCGGGGTTGGTGAAGTTCATCCCGGTCCGCCCGACGACGATGCCGACATCGCCGATCCGGCGCACGACGGCCTCGTCGGGAAAGGACTGGACGGCCGGGAACCGGACGGCTCCCGACGACACCGCGTCCAGCAGGACGGAGCCGGGCACCGCCGCGCCGTCATTGACGCTGACCAGGATGAAGTCGTCCGCCAGCAGTTCGCTCAGGCGGGCCGCGTCGCCGGCGACCAGGGCGTCGAAGAAACGCCGGTCGTGGTCGAGAAGGGACGCGCGGTCGTCAGGGGTGGCCAGGGTGTTCATCGGACTCCTCTGCTGCGATGGGGAGCGTCACCGCTCCTCGCTGATCGAACAAGCGGGAGCACCCGCCGGTGCCTCCGTGGAAGCGGCGCCGGGGTCGCCCGGCCGCTTCATGGGAACGCTGATCGTGCTTCTGGAACATTGATATTGACACACGAGCAGTGTTCGAGTGATAGTGGGCCCACCTTACCCGCCGCGCCTCCGGACGGCCAGTCCTCGCTGGTCGAAGCCACGGACGCGGCCATCTCAGGAGGTTCACATGACCCTTCGCACCTGCGTGCTGGTACACGGCGGCTGGCACGGCGGCTGGCACTGGGACGACGTCGCGGCGAGGCTGCGGAACGCGGGCGCCGACGTCCACGCGCCGACGCTGACCGGTCTGGCCGAGCGGGCGGGTGAGGCCACCGCCCGGACCGACATGTCGACGCACGTCGCCGATGTCGTTCGCGTCATCGACGAGCACGGACTGGACGACGTCGTACTGGTCGGCCACTCCTACGGAGGGATGGTCATCACCGGTGTCGCGGCCGAGCGGGGCGATCGGCTGGCCGAACTGGTGTACCTGGACGCCTTCGTGCCCCAGGACGGCCAGTCCGTGGGCGACCTGCTGGGCCCGGACTTCACCGCGGCCGCCCGGGCGTTGGCCGAGGCCGCGGGCACCCCCTCACTCATCCCGCCCATGTTCCCCATCGAGGACACCACCGGCTGGTCCGGCGAGCGCGCCGCCGCGATCGCGCGGCGGCTGACCTCGCACCCCATCGGCACGATGGAGGAACCGGTACGGGCGCCGGCCGAACCGGCCGCCCGCCGTACCTTCGTCTACTGCAACGCCCGCCCTCTGGGCATCGTGGAACCGTACGCGAGCGCGGCGCGCGAGTCGCCGGACTGGGACTACTACGAGCTGGCCGGCCCGCACGACGCGGTACGCGTCATGCCGGCCACGGTCGCCGGGTTGATCGAGTCGCTCGCCTCCTGACGCGAGGGATCCCCGCACCACCACGGCCGTGGCCATGGCGGCCACAAATCCCCACCAACCCGGCCTTTCGAACAGGCCCGCCAGACTCAGATGGAGATTCCGCGATGACTCCCACACCGTACGCGCACCCGGCCGGCGAGGCGGGAGAGCCGAGGCCGCCGCTGACCCGATCCTGGTGGCCCGCCGAGGTGACGTCGCCGCTCGCCGACCTCACCGTCGGCGCCGCGCTTCGCGCTGCGGCGCAGGACAGCCCCGGCTCCGTCGCCCTCGTCGAGGGCGTACCCGACGCGGCACGACGCCGCCGGTGGACGTTCGCGCAACTGCTCGAGCAGGCGGAGACCGTCGCCCGCGGCCTGCTCGCCCGTTTCGGGCCCGGTGAGCGAGTCGCCGTCTGGGCCGACAACCTGCCCGAGTGGGTGCTCCTCGAGTACGGCGCCGCACTCGCCGGCGTCACCATCGTCACCGTCAACCCGGCGCTGCGCGCGGAGGAACTGCGTCACGTCCTCAGGCAGTCCCGGGCGGCCGGGGTGTTCCTGGTTCCCGGCTACCGAGGCTCCGATCTCGCCGGGATCCTGGCGAAGGTACGCCCGGACCTGCCCGGCCTGCGGGAGGTCGTCAGTTTCGCGGACTGGGACCGGTTCCTGTCGGCCGGGCGGCCGGACACCCCGCTTCCCCGGGTCGACCCGGGCAGCGCCGCGCAGGTGCAGTACACCTCGGGAACCACCGGGACCCCGAAGGGCGCGGTGCTGCACCATCGCGGGATCGTCAACAACGCCCGTCTCTACGCCGAGCGATGCCGGCTCACTCCCGGCGGGGTGCAGGTGAGCCCGATGCCGCTGTTCCACACCGCGGGCTGCGTGGTGAGCGTGCTCGGCGCGCTCGCCGTTCGCGGGACGCTCGTGCTCCCGTCCGCCTTCGACCCGGCGCTCATGCTGCATCTCGTCGAGTCCGAGAGGGCGGACACGCTCATCGGCGTGCCCACCATGCTCATCGGGATGCTGGACCACCCGGAGTTCGCCCGCACGGACGTGTCCGGGCTGACCCGGGTGATCTCCGGGGGAGCCGTGGTGCCGCCCGAACTCGTCCGGCGTATCGAGACCCGGACCCCCGCGGTCGTCAGCGTCCTCTTCGCCCAGACGGAGGCGTCGCCGGTCATCACCGCGACCTCGTCCGAGGACGGCGGGCAGGACCGGATGGAGACCCTCGGCCGTCCCCTGCCCCACACCGAGGTGCGCATCGTCGATCCCTCCGACGGCACGACCCTCCCCGTCGACACCGTCGGAGAGCTGTGCACCCGCGGGTATCACGTCATGACGGGTTACTTCGACGACGTCGTGGCCACCATGTCGGCCATCGACGCCGACGGCTGGCTGCACACCGGCGACCTGGCCAGCATGGACGAGCGCGGCTACTGCCGTATCGAGGGACGCCTCAAGGAAATGATCATCCGAGGCGGCGAGAACATCTACCCCCGCGAGATCGAGAACGTCATCTTCCAGCATCCCGACGTGGCCGACGTGGCCGTCGTCGGGGTACCGGACGACACGTGGGGTGAGCAGGTCGCCGCCTTCGTCCGCCCGGCGCCCGGTCGTACGCCGGACGTGGAGGGGTTGCGCGAGTACTGCCTGGCCCGGCTCGCTCGCCACAAGGTCCCGAAGCAGTGGTCCGTCGTCGAGGCGCTGCCGCTCACGGCGTCGGGCAAGGTGCAGAAGTTCCGGCTGCGCGAACGGCTCACGGGGGAGCGGACGCACCGGTCGTGAGCACGTGCCGGCGGCGACCGGTCGAGCCGGTCGCCGCCCGCCTGTCCCGGTACAGGGAAGTACCCAGACCGTCCGTGCCGTCCCCGCCGGCGAACACCGACAGGAGTGCGATGTGATCAAGCTGTTCACGCTGTGGAACCGGCGTCTCGACCAGACCCACGAGGAGGCCGTCGACTACTGGACGCGGGTGCACGCCCCGAAGGTGGTGGAGGCGCATGGCGAACGGTTGCTGCGCTACGCGTGCAATGTCGGGATGCCCGCCGACTATTCCGGCTGGGCCCCGGACGAGGCCCCCGCCTGGGACGGCGTCGCCGAGGGCTGGTACGACGTCGACGACCCGGCCGAGCTCGCCGCTCTGGTCGCCGAGACGTCCGACCGGCTGCGCGACGGCGAGCGAGACTTCATGGGCACCTTTCAGCACATGGCCACCGACCAACAGGTCCACGTCGACAGGGCACGTGCCCACCGAGGCGTCAAGGTGCTGTTCATGCTGGCGCGCCGGCCCGACATGACCCCGGCGCAGACGGCGGCCCACTGGCGCGAGCGGCACATGCCTCTCGTCCGGGACGTTCTCGGCGACACGCTCGTCCGCTACACGACCAACGTCGGCCTGGCCGCCGACTTCCGCGGCTGGTCGCCCTATGAGGCCCCCGCCTACGACGGCATCGCCGAACTGGCCGTCGACAACCCGGTGTCCGACCACATGGCGCTGCTCCAGGCCCGGCAGGACGTCCTGCTGCCCGACGAGCACGTCTTCATCGGCACGTACCGGATGGCGTTCACCCGTGAGGTCCTCGTACTCGGGGGGCCGGACGAGCCTCTGCCGACCACGGCGTGTTGACGGCGGGGCCTCCCCCGGCCACGGCATGGGGCGCCGGCCTCGGGACTCCCGCGACGACGGTGGGGGCCGCCGCGGGGGCCCCGGGGCCGGCGTCCTGTGTGACGATCTCCATATGGGCGAAAGTGCCCAAGGCGGTGGCGGACGTGCTCGCCGGGGCGGCCGGGGAAGGCCGCCCGGCTCTCACCTCCTGATCAACAACGCGATCTGGTAGGAGCCGATCCCCACCCCGAACAAGACCAGGTAGGGCGTGTCGACGACATCGGCGGCGGCGGCGAGCGTCACCGCCGCGGAGGCGACGGTGAGGTTGCCGTAGTCGCTCAGCGTGTCGTGGTAGCGGGCCGGATGCAGGAGATCCCGCCAGTGCTCCAACAGGACGTCGGAGGCCTGGTGGCCGATCACGGTCACCTCCCCGAGGCCGATCCCGTGACGTCCGAGCAGCCTCCGGATCAGGTCCGGCGGCCCGTCCATTCCCGTGGACCGGAACGCTCCCACCCCCGCGTCGGGCTCGATGCGGTAGACGGGCCGGACGGTGTCACCGGTGTCACGGCGGACGGCCATCGTCATGGCGCCGTACTCGGTGCTGCGCGTCTCGTGGATCCAGTCGACGATCACCATCCGTTCCGACCGGCGGAGCACGGCCGCACCCGCGCCATCCCCGATCATCCCCGCGTGCGGGTTTCGGGCGTCCACGTGACGGCTCCAGTTCGTCCCGACGCTCACCAGCGCGTGGGTGAAACGCCCGGCCCGCATGGACTCCCAGGCGAGCGCGAGCGCCATGACGAAGGTGCCGAACTCGCAGTTGACCGGTACCACGAGCGCGTGGCTCCCCAGTCCCAGGTCGCGGTGCACGCGGAACAGCCCGTTCGGGCTCTGGAATTCGGAGACCGTTATGTATCCGTACAGGCTGTCGATCTCGTCCGCGCGGACACCGGCCTCCTCCAGGGCCCCGCGGCACGCCGACACCGCGAGATCCTCGATCGCCTCGCCGTCCGCCAGGATCCGGCGGCTGCGGGCCCCGCTGAACAGCCCGCTCTCGGCCGAGGGCCCCCTCCCGGTGGAGACCGCCTCCACGACCGTCGGCGGCAGGGCCGATCCCAGTCCCGCGACGCCGATGCCGGTACCCGTCTCCCCGGTCATCGCGCGTCCCCCGCCACCGCGGCGAACCGCTCACCGTAGGGGGGACTCACCCGGTAGTCGATCTTGACCACGACCACCTGGGGTCGCGACCGCCTGGCCGCCGCCGACCTGGCCTCGCCCATCGCGCCCCGCAGGGCTTCGGCCTTCTCGACGACGTAGGCGTCGGCGCCGAGCGCGCGGGAGAACTGGGCGAGATCCACCGCCCCCAGCCGGTAGAAGTCGTCGTCCAGGGAGAAACGTCCGCCGTTCTGCGCGTGCTCTCCGTGGTTGACCATCCCCAGGTAGCCGTCGTCGAGGACGACGAAGATCGCGCCCACCCGGTTCCTGGCGGCGGTCCTGACCTCGTTGCCGTTCATCAGGAACGCGCCGTCGCCGACGAGCGCGGTCGCGACACGGTTGCCGTCACCGATCCTCCCGCCGACGGTCGCGCCGCACGACCAGCCCATCGACGACAGGCCGCACGGGTAGAAGACGCGGGTCGGCGGATCGATCACCAGATGGTGGGTGGCCCACGCCGTGCAGTTGCCCATGTCGATGTACAGGTCGTCCTGACCGGTGAGCAGGTCGTTGAGGGCGAGCATCACCGCCGCCGGCGACACGCCCGTCCCGCTGTCACGGGGAAGCGGCACCGGCGTCGGCCGCGAGGAGGAGGGCGAGAGCGTGGGTGCCTGCTTCACCTCGCCCAGCCCGGGCAGCTCACGGCGCAGACCACGCAGGAAGATCTCCGCGTCGGCCTGAATGTGTTCGCCGCCCCTGAGGAACTGACCGAAGACCGTGGGATCCAGGTCGACGTGGAAGTACGACGAGACGGCCGCGAGATCGCGGTTGAAGCTCCTGGTCGCCCATTCCCCCAGTCCGCTGCCGATCACCAGGAGGGCGTCGACCCCCGCCGCGGCGTAACTCGCCGCCCGCTCGGTGCCCGCCGTCCCCAGCACGCCGAGGCAGAGGTCGTCGCTCTCGGGGAAGACGCCCTTGGCTCGCATGCTGGTCACGACGGGAACCCCCAGCGTGTGGACGATTTCCCGGAGCGACGACTGATCCGAGCGCAGCGCCTGCCGCGCTCCGTTCCCCAGGAAGATCAGGGGACGTCGTGCCTGCGAGAGCGCCCCGAGGACGCGCCGCGCCTCGGCGGGGTCGAGTTCCATGCCGGGACGCCGGGCCGGCACGGTGGCCTTCTCGTCCCCGACCGGCATCCGGGCGATGTCCGCGGGAACCGACAGGTACGCGGCGCAGGGGCGGGGACCGGTCGCGACGTTGATCGCCTGGGAGAGGATTCGGGGAAAGGAGCCCGCGTCGCTCAGGCCGGTGGAGAACCCGGAGACGTGGGAGTACATCGCGGTCATGTTGGTGCCGAGATCGCTGCTGTCCTGAAGCGCCCTGAGGCCGAAGAGATCCGTCCGGACCTGACCGCCCACCACCAGCAGCGGAACCTGGTCACGGTGAGCTGAGGCGACCCCGGTCAGCGCGTTGAGGGCGCCGGGGCCCGCGGTGACCAGGCACACGCCCAGTTTTCCCGTCGACCGCGCGTATCCGTCCGCCATGAAGGCGGCTCCTCCCTCGTGAGAGGCGATGATGAATTTGATCTTCGGATGTTCTCGCAGAGCCTGAATGAAAGCAGATATGTTTCCGCCGGGAATGCCGAAAACCGAGTCCACCCCCAGGGCGTCGAGCTGCTCGAGGAAAAACTCGGCCACGGTCAGCTCGCTTACCGAATCTGTTCTGGTGTTCAGCACAACTGTTCCCCCCCGGGAAATGAAGCATTGGGATATCTAACGGGACAACGTGATATCTAACGACATATTCATCATCCGTTCGCCCACTGGGCATCACTCTCCAGGCGGACGCCGGATCACCCGTGCGGGGGAGGAGAGGGGCGTCACCGATCACCCGCACGGTGGAGAGGGGCGCTGTCATCGGCGGACGGGAGTCCGTTTTTCCAGGTCAAATGCGCGGCGCGGGAATGGCGGCGTGGAGGGGTGCCCGCCGTCGAGGTGACGAACGCCCGGCATGCTCGAAATTCCCGAAGAACATAGAGTTAACAAACAAAGTGTTTATCGGGTGAATGGCGCTGTTTTGTAAAATCCGGAGACGTGAATCACGGAGACGGCCGAGACCGGTGACCTGACGCGTGACGCCCTTTCCCGTCGCGGCGGCCACCGTCTTCAGGGAAGGGCCTTCCCCGGTGTCCGTCCGGCGCGTGAGGTCTCCCCGTACGGGCCGCCGAATCGGGACCGCGACGCGGGACGGCTCCGGCGTGGTCCCGGCTCCGGTACGGAACCATGCCTGTCCAGGGCGCGACGGCGGAAGGCGTACCCGGGGCGGATGATGCGGAAGGGGGCATGGGACACTTGTCAGGACGACGGGGCGCGTTGTTGACATCGCAGCCCGTCGGCCCGGGACGATCATGCCCCGCGCCGCGCCTCCTGCCGCCGTCACCGCCGCACAGCGCGAGCGGAGACCCGCGGAGAAGCCTCTCGTGGATCACCCCCTTGTCACGCCCAACGCCTTCGCGCAGCCCAAGGCTCTTCCTTCTCCCCCATCCCTGTCCGAGACCCCCGCCTCCGCTTCCTCAGGCGCCCGACCGGAGGCGCCCACCCCCCGGCTCGGAAGGGTCTTCGTCGCCCTGCTGCTGGTCACCTTCCTGTCCGCGCTGGACCAGACGATCGTCGCCACGGCCCTGCCCACCATCGTCGGCGAGCTCGGCGGCCTGGAACACATGTCGTGGGTCGTGGCGGCCTACGCGCTCGCCGCGGCGGTCGCGATGCCGGTCTTCGGGAAGCTCGGCGACGCCCTGGGGCGCAAGTCGCTGCTGCTCGGGTCGATCGTCGTCTTCCTGGTCGCGTCGGTGCTGTGCGGCGTGGCCCAGGACATCGTCCAGCTCGTCCTGGCCCGCGCCCTGCAGGGGCTCGGCGCCGCGGGACTGATGATCCTGTCGCAGGCCGTGGTCGCCGACCTGGTCCCGCCGCGCGACCGGGGCAGATTCCTCGGACCGCTGGGCTCGGTCTTCGGCGTCGCCACGGTGGTCAGCCCGCTCATCGGCGGAACGCTCACCGACGGTGCCGGATGGCGCTGGATCTTCTGGCTCAACCTGCCGCTCGGCATCGTGGCGTTCGCCCTCGCCGCCACCTCGCTGCACCTTCCCAAACGGCGCCTTTCGGCCCCCCTCGACGTGACGGGCACCGCTCTGATGGCCGTCACGACGACCGCGCTCGTCCTGATCGGCACCTGGGGTGGCACGCTCCACGGCTGGGCGTCCCCGACGATCCTGGGCCTGGGCGCGTTCGCGGTGCTGGGAACGTTCCTGTTCGTGCTCGCCGAGCGCCGCGCCGCCGACCCGCTCATCCCGCTCGGCATCCTCGCCGACCGCACCGTCCTGGTCGCCGGTGGACTGAGCCTCGTGGTCGGCGCCGGGCTGTTCAGCGTGGTCAGCTACGTGCCGTCCTACGTCCGCATGGTCTACTCGATGAGCGCCACCGCGGCGGGCCTGTTCCTGGTGCCGCTGACGCTCGGCCTGCTCGCGACGAACATCGGCACCGGTCTCCTGATCAGCAGGTTCGGGCGCTACAAGATCTACCCGATCGCCGGCACCGCCCTCGCGGCCGCCGCGATGCTGCTGCTCGGGTCGATGACCACGCAGACGCCCTCGTGGCTGCTGGCCGCCTACCTGGTGCTGCTCGGCCTCGGGGTCGGCTGCTTCATGCAGGTCTCGATCACCGCGGTGCAGATCGCGGTGCCCCAGTCCTCGGTCGGCACCGCCACCTCGACGGTCGTCTTCGTACGGGAGATCGGCGTGACGGTCGGGGCGGCGGTGATCGGCTCGGTGTTCGCCAGCCGGGTGGCCGCCGGGCTGGGGCCCGCGCTGGCCGGCGCCGGCGACCCGTACCGCCTGACACCCGAGGCCGCCGCCGCGCTGCCTCCCGCCACCCGCGCGCTCGTCGCCGGGGCGTACGCCGACGGGCTGGTGCCGATGTTCCTGTGGCTGGCGGTGGTGTTCGGGGCGGGCCTGGTGCTGGCGCTGCTGCTCAGGGAACGCCCGCTCACCGGATCATCCGACGCGGCCGCCGAGGGATAGTCCTCCGCGACGGCCCATCCGGAGTCCGTACCCGGGCGGCGGCCGCGTTGCCGGCCGCCGTGCCGCCGATCGCCCCGAGGTCAGGAGCTCGTGAGGATGACAAGTCGCTGGGTCGCCCGGGTCATCGCCACATAGCGGTCGACCGCTCCTTCGACACCGTCGCCGAACGCCTCCGGGTCGACGAGGACGACCAGGTCGAATTCGAGCCCCTTCGACAGCTCCGGAGTCAGTGACCGGACGCGGGGCGTCGCCCGGAACGTGGGATCGCCGATGACACAGGCGATCCCGTCGGCATGCGCGGCGAGCCAGGTGTCGAGGATCGAGCCCAGATCCGAGGCGGATCCGTGTACGACGGGGATGTCGCTGCTGCGGATGGAGGTCGGCACGTTGGCGTCCGGGAGCACGGCCCGGATGACCGGCTCGGCTTCCGCCATGATTTCCTCCGGCGTCCGGTAGTTGATGCTCAGAGAGGCCAGGTCGATCCGGTCGAGCCCGATCCGCTCAAGCCGTTCCCGCCACGACTCGGTGAACCCGTGCCTGGCCTGGGCACGGTCCCCGACGATGGTGAAGCTCCGGGACGGGCAGCGGAGCAGCAACATCTGCCACTCCGCGTCGGTCAGTTCCTGAGCCTCGTCCACGACGATGTGCGCGAACGGGCCGGCGAGCAGGTCCGGGTCGAGGGTGGGCAGCTCGGACTCGTCGACCAGATTCCGCTGGAGGTCCGCTCGGCGCAACTGCGTCACGAGGCCTTCGCCGTCGTCATCGGCCTCGATCAGGTTGTCGACGACCTGGGCCATGCGCTCGCGTTGGGCGGCGAGAGTGGCCTCGTGGCGGCGCTTGCGTCGTGACGCCTCAGGGTCGCCGAGCCGCTGCCGTGCCGCGTCCAGGAACGGCAGGTCGGACAGCGTCCAGGCCTGGGCGTCCGCGCGCTGCAGTCGCCGGACCTCGTCGGGGCTGAGCCAGGGAGCGCACTTGCGCAGGTAGGCGGGTACCGACCAGAGGTCTCCGACGAGGTCGGCCGCTTCGATCAGCGGCCACGCGCGGTTGAAGGTGGTGAGCAGCTCCCTGTCCTGCAGCAGCGACCTGCGGAGCAGGTCGGCCGAGACCTCGCCGTCGTGTTCCCCGCGCTCAACAGGCTCAATCGGCTCGGCAGCGAGAGCAAGCTCTCGCTGCTCTCGCCTCAATCCCCTGTGCTTGTCCGCCAGGATCGTGAGCAGTGCCTCCCAGATCTGGTCGCGCGCCTCGTTGTGCGGGGTACCGGGTTCCGGTGCTTCGAACGCCTCGGCCCAGTCGTCGGCGCTCAGCCAGATGTCGGACCAGTGGGTCGTGACCGTCATCCCCTTGGTGGGCGGGTTCTCGTAGAACCCGACGGCCGGCTCGATCGCCTTCATCAGGCCTGCGGACGACTTCAGGCGGGCCACCTCCGGGTCTGACTCGATCGCGGCCGCGGCTCCCTCGGGGACGAGGTCCCGCAGGGTGCAGGTCTGCACGCCCTCCTCTCCAAGGCTGGGGAGGACGTCGGCGACATAGGCCAGGTAGGGCTGGTGCGGGCCGACGAACAGCACGCCGCCCCGGCGGTGACCGAGGCGAGGGTCGGAGTAGAGGAGGTAGGCGGAGCGGTGCAGGGCGACGACGGTCTTCCCCGTGCCGGGACCGCCGTCGACGACGAGAGCGCCGCGCGATCCCGCGCGGATGATGGCGTCCTGGTCGGCCTGGATGGTGGCGAGCACGTCTCGCATCCGGGACGACCGGTCGCCGCCCAGGCTGGCGATGAAGGCGGACTGGTCGTCGAGCGCGGCGTGCCCGTCGAACCCGTCGGTGGTGAACACCTCGTCCCAGTAGTCGCTGATCCGGCCGAGGGTCCAGCGATACCTGCGGCGGCTTGCCAGGCCCATCGGGTTGGCGTGGGTGGCTCCGAAGAACGGCTCGGCCGCGGGGGAGCGCCAGTCGAGCAGCAGCCGACGGCCCTCGCTGTCCGTGAGGCCGAGTCGACCGACGTACACGGGCTCGGGGTCGTCCGCGCCGACCATGTGTCCGAGGCACAGATCCAGACCGAAGCGACGCAGCGCGCGCAGGCGAGCGGTCAGCCGGTGGATCTGCAGGTCCCGGTCCATCGCCTGCCGGCCTATGCCGCCGGGCGCCCTGCGCTCGGCGTCGAGGCGGCCGGACAGGTCGGCGATCGACTGCTCGAGGCTCTGCGCGATGGCCGCGAAGTGCCGCTCGTCGCCGGCGATCAGCGCCGGGTCGGCCTTGGGGGAGAGGTGCTCGGGAAGGTCGAACGCGCTGGTGGTCAGTGGGTTCACGTCGTTGGCTCCGATCTGAGGTTCGCGACCTTAGATCCAGATTCCGGCGCTCATGAGCGCGGCTGGACTCTGCTGAAAACGGGAACGAGGGATCGCCCCGCCGATGCGGGCCGTGCCGACGACGCTCGCGCCATCGAGCCCATCGGGTAGCGGCTCAGCGAACTCCTCGTCCGGCGGCGCGCAACCGCACCGCGAGTCCCACCGGTGGTTCGACGCCCCGGGTGACCCACCCGTCGACAACGACACACGCACGTCGCGGCCCCCGTTTCCGCAGTTTCCGGTCTCGGCCGACGATTCTGCGGCACGACCCGGGTCTTGCCGCAAGCCCCCCGGTGCGCTATACGTTGAAAGTGGAAAGGCGTGGACATTCCCCTTTCCCCTTCGTCGTCCGCTGTGGACGGACGACCTTCCTCGCGAAGCGGCGGCGCGCCGCGTACGGCGGTACCGTCGGCCCAGGGGTTACGGACGCAGCCGGGGCCGGGACGAGCCGGCTCAAGGCCCGCCCTGCCACTTTCTTTACCGTGGCGTGAGCCCTGTCCTGCCTGCGACTCCCGCCCGGGCGACGCCTTGACCTCGGGTAAAACATCGCGGGAGTCGTACCAACCGGCTCCTTACTTCAACTAGACAGTAATAAAGGCCCCCGTCCGGCCCATCTCGTCGGCCGGCTTTCGCCCGGTGGGCGCCGGAGTGTCGGCGCCGGGCCGGGGCATCGAACGATCAATCGGAAGTCGATCCATCATGAGTGCACACGTTCACGTCCGTCTCGACCACGGCCTGACCATGAACGAAAGGAATGAGCTGGTCGAGCTGAAACGCTGCCAGTGCGGTGCCATGTGGACCACGATCCACTGGGCCGGGGACGGCGACCTGTAGTGACCGACCGGGGGCCGCACGCGCCTCTCCCCGCTCGATCGGCCTCCCGCGCATATCCGACCAGGCCGCTGTGGTGGAGGGGAAAGACCGGGACGCCGGCCTACTCCGCCCGGCGAGCGGGTCCCCTCCCGCCAGGACGTGGTCACCTAGGGGTCACCTAGGGCTTGAGGTCGAGTCGGATGCGGTGGACGGTGCTCAGGAAGCGCTCGAAGCCGGTGACGACCGCCTCGCCGTACTCGCCGGTGTCGCGGACCCGGATCTTCAGGGGTCGCCCGAGATGCTCGGCGGTGATCCGGTAGCGGCCGATGGGCACGTCCAGCACCCCTGAGCCGTCGCCGCCGCGCTCGGCCCGGCGGGTGATGACCTCGCCGGCCGAGCCGTCGATCAGCGGCCCCTGCGGGGTCAGGGTGAGCGTGACGTCCTCGTCCCGAAGGAAGGTCTCCGGGGCCTGCGGGTCGTAGGACTCCAGATGGAAGAGGACCATGCTGCCGTAGAAGCCCAGCCCGTCGGACCGCTCACCGGTGAGCCGCCAGGTGAAGTCGCGGATCGCGCCGTCCGAACCGGCGAAGGGGACGTCGTCGTGGGGGGTCAGCTCCATCGTGTAGGCGCGGCCCTCGAAACGGCGGGTCACGGTGCCGGTCACCCGGAACGTGGCCACGGCCACGTCGGTGCTCACCCGATAGCGGCCGTCCTTGTCCGTGGCCACGATCAGGTTGCTGTTGTACAGCAGCTGGTTGTTGGCGACGATCTCCGCGCCCGCGACGGGCCTGCCCGCCGCGTCGACGACCCGCCCCTTGAGCACCCCGGCCTCCGACCGCTCCGCCCCGGTCTCCCGCCCGGCGTCGACCATACCCGTCATCCGCTCCCCACCTTCGATCGCGCGGCCGCTCAGGGCCGCGATGAGAACACCCGCGACGATCACCTCTCGCCACCGGTCACACTAGGCGAGCGATCTTGCAATCGACTTGGAACGGGCGGCCCGCCGACGGATCCCCGGCGAATGCCTCGTCTCGTGTTTTCCCCTGCTCAAGCAGAGAGAGCTGGCACGATACGAGAAACGGCGCACCAAGGCGGATCTCCTGGAGCACGACAGGCCGACGTCGTGGGATTACGGCGTCTACTAAGGAGTCAGAGGATGTCGGAATCACGCTACAGCTGGAACGTCTCTCACCCCGGTCTCCACGAGCTGCAAAGAACCGTCGAACCGATCCGGGAGAAGATCCTCGCCCACGACGTCTACAACTCGCTGAACGAGCTCGACGACGTGGTCGTCTTCATGGAGCACCACGTCTTCGCGGTCTGGGACTTCATGTCGCTGCTGAAGAACCTGCAGCGGCGGCTCACCTGCGTGCGGGTCCCCTGGATCCCGCAGGGCCCCCGGACGAGCCGGCGCCTGATCAACGAGATCGTGCTCGTGGAGGAGAGCGACGAACTCGGGGAGGGCCACATCAGCCACTTCGAGCTGTACGTCGAGGGGATGCGGCAGGCGGGTGCCGACGTGCGGCCCATCGAGTCGTTCGTCGGCCACCTGAGAGACGGTGGAACGGTCCAGCGAGGGCTGGAGCTCCCCGGTGTGCCACCGGCGTCCGCCGACTTCGTCAGGACCACCTGGAAGATCATCGAGTCCGCTCCCCTGCACGCCCAGGCGGCGACCTTCGCCTTCGGCAGGGAGGACCTCATTCCGGAGATGTTCGACCGCGTGCTGCGGACGGACCGGCACGCGGAGGCTCTGGAGAAGTTCCGCGACTACCTCTCTCGCCACATCGAGGTCGACGGCGAGCAGCACACGCCGATGGCCATGCAGATGCTGGTCGATCTCTGCGGGGACGACCGGCGGAAGTGGAACGACTGCGCGACCACGCTGCGGGTGGCGCTGGAGGCACGCCACGCCCTGTGGGACGGCATAGCGGGGCGTGTCTCCTCCAGCGCCGCTGCCGCTGCCGCGAAGACCGCCTGACCGTCGAAGTCCGGGGCGAGGGGATCGCGAGGCCATATCGTGTTTGGCGCGATCCTCTCGGTCGCTTGCGGATTGACACGGAACGATGGGAAGCGAAGATCAGCTATGGACACACAGGTCACCTACCCACACGGCGGCGTCCACGGGGTTTCGAGGGTGCTCTCGGCCACGCCGCTGGACGGCGGCTACGGCGTGGTGACGGCGGAGACACCGTTCCATCCCCTGGACCACACCTGGCCCGACCAGCCCGCCGACCGGGGGACCGTGAACGGGCTGCCGGTCGTCGACTGCGTGACCGGCGCGTCGGACGGTGAGCGGCTCTACCTGGGGAAGGAGATCCCGGTACGCCGCGGCGCCGACGGCTGGGAGTGGCTCGTGGTCCACGTGCTGAAGGAGCCGGTCGCCGGGGACGCCGAACTGGCCGTCGACGTGGCGTACCGGTCGGCGCTCTCCGCGGGGCACAGCGCGTGCCACCTCGCCGCCCTGGCGCTCAACGCGGCGCTGGCCGACCGGTGGCGAAAAGAGGTGGCGCCCGACTCGCTCGGCCGGCCCGACTTCGACCAGGCGGCGATCACCACGTCACGGATCGTGGAACACGGCAGCGACGACGTCTACCGCCTGGGCAAGTCGCTGCGGAGGAAGGGGTTCGACGCCGAGGGCCTCGACCTCTCCGAGCTCACCCGGCGGATCGACGACCAGCTCGGCGCGTGGATCGCGGCCGACGCGCCGATCACGATGGACAGCCCGTCCCCGTCCCTGTCCGCGCGGCGGATGTGGCACTGTTCGCTGCCCGAAGGCGAGGCGCGCATACCCTGCGGCGGGACGCATGTCTCGCGGACCTCCGAACTGGGTTCCGTGCGGGTCTCCCTCTCCCTCCAGGACGCGGAGCTCACGATGCGGAGCGTCGTGAGCCTTCCCGCCTAGCCGGAAGGCCGGCGACGGGGAGGACCCGGCCGCGAGGAGAGGCCGGCCCGCGGTCACCCCGGGCCGGTGGACATCGGCTCACCCCGCTCATCGGTCCTCCCCGCTCACCTGCTCACCGCGGAGGCCAGGGCGCGCACCCGCTCGGCGTTCTGGTCGTGGCCGATGACGACCGGTGGCTCGTTGTACGGCATGGCGTCGGAGGAGCGGCGCAGCTTGACGTACTGGCCGCAGGCGTCGACGGCGTAGGGCTCCATGTCGTCCTGGAGCGCGCCGATCACCGTGATCCCGTACGTCTCGCCGATCCGGCGGAACAGTGCCACGGCCTCCCGGCGATGCTCCTTGCCGAGGTTGCGGCCCAGCTCGTCGAGGACCAGGCACAGGTGCCCGCCACCGGACGACGCGATCGCCGCCGCGCAGACCAGTTTCACCGCCTTCTCGTCCATCAGCGCGGTGTTGGCCCGCCGGTTGTACGGCACGAACCCCTGCCCCTCACCCCTGCGCCACTTGGGCGTCACCCGCCACGCCCAGCGCTGCTCGGGGTCGGCGGGCGCGGGCGGCACGGGGAACTCCAGCGTCGCGCCGTAGCCTCCGTAGGAGGTGTCGAGCTTGTCGAACTCCTCGGCCACCCGGGTCAGCCGCGCCTTGATCGCGGCGGTCAGCGCAGCCCGGTGCACGGCGGTGGACTGCGCGGCCTCCTCGGCACCCTTGGCCGCGGCCGTCAGGTCACGCTGCCGGGTGGTGATCTGCGTCTCGATCTGGCGGCGTCGGTGCCGTTCGTACTCCTCCTGGCCGCGCAGGTAGGACGCGAGCGCCGAGCACACGCCGGGGAACGTCGCCTGCTCGCGGGCGGTGCGCCCGGCGCCGGGCGCGGTCCGCTCCCGGACCAGGAAGCGCAGTTCCTCGGGCATCTCCTCGTCCGCGCCGGGGGACTCGCCGGGGAAGGTGTCGCGCAGTGCCTCGTCCAGGCTGCGCTCGGCGGCCCGCCACCACTCCTCGGCCGTCAGCGGGCGTTCCTGCTCGTCCAGGGCACCCAGCCACTCGCGGGCACCGTCGACGGGGCCGCCCCAGTCGCCGGCCAGCGTGTCAAGCCTGAGCGCCTCGCGGTCGGCGGTGATTCTCGCCGCCTGCTCGGTGGCCTGGTCTCGGTCGGACTCGTGCCTGGCCCTGCGGCCCTCCAGGCGCTCGGCCTCCATGCTCCTGGTGCGGGCACGGAAGTCCAGGGTGCTCGCCCGGCGCTCGGCCTCGCCCACCTTCGGCGCGACCTCGGCCAGTGCCTCGATCAGCTCACCGAGCGCTTTCCGCCGCTCGGCCAGCCGCCGTTCGATGTCGGCCAGTTGCACCGACGCCTTGGCCCCCTCAAGCCGCCTGCCCGCCTCGGCCACGGCGTCCTCGGCGGCCCGTACGGCCGCCGCGGCGCTCTCCTGAGTGTCGCGTGCCCGGTGCAGCCGCTGCTCGGCGGCCTTGATCCGGGCCTCCCTGCCGGTGACGGCCACCTCGAACGACCCCACGACGGTGACTCCCGCCGCACTGACCAGCACCGAGCCGGGCAGTGCGTCCAGCGCCCGCGACGCGGCCTCCAGATCGGCCGCGTCGACGATCACCGCGTGCTCGTGTGGCCACCCGCGAGAGCCCAGCGCGGGTGCTTTCCGCCCGGCCTCGTCCTCACGGGCCTGTTCGGCGACGTCGATCGCGTCGAGCAGGCCGGTCGCCCCGACATTCGCCTCGGCGAGCGCGTTGAGCTGGGCCGCCGCCGGCCCGCCCTCGGCGTCGTCCAGCGCGGCTTTGGCCCCCTCGACCTCGCGGTCGGCCACGCCCAGCGCTTTCAGCACCTCGGTCAACCGCGTCCTGGCCTCGGCCAGTTCCGCGCCCGCCGCCGCCGTGTCGCGTCCGTCGGCCAGGCGGCGTTGCTCCTCAAGCCCGGGAATCCAGCCGCGCAGGTCGTCCACCGAGTTCTCCGCCACCGCCCGGTCGGCGTCCAGCTTCGCGGCGCGTGCCTGCAGGGTGGCCAGCTCCCTGCGAGCCTCGGCCAGGCCGCGCTCCAGCGTGTCGTCCTTGAGGGTGGCGATCTCCGCCTTGATCTCGCCGATCGCCTCCGTGGCGCGCTCGGCCGCCGCGCCGGCCCGTTCCAGCTCCACCGCCAGCGCCTCGTCCCGCTGCCCCGCGTCGGCGAGCCTGCGCGCCAGCCGTCCCCGCCAGCGGCGCATCGCCTCGGCCAGCCGGACACGGGCCCGGTCACGCCGGTCGAAGGTCTCCAGGAGCGTACGGGACTCGTCCTCGAACTCACCGAGCAGTTCCATGGCCCGTGTCGCGCGCACCCGCCTGGCGTGCTCGTCGCGGCGTGCCTCCCGCTCCTGGTCGAGCTCGGCATCCAGGCCGGTCAGCGCGGCGATCGCCTCGAAGACCCGCTCCGGGGAGATCTCGTTGAGCGGCTGGGAGAGCAGGTTGGTGGCGACCTTGCTCCGTACCGAGGTGGACAGGAACGACACGCACCTGACCCGGTCGCCGTACAGGAACCTGGTCAGGTCGCGCGCCACCACGTCACGTCGTCCCGCCGAGCGGGGCAGTGCCGCCCACAGCGCGTCGGCCCGCGTCACCCGCTCCGCCTCCGAGGCCGCCGACGCCAGGTGCACCCCCGGGGCCCACCTGATCTCCAGGTGCGGGGCCTCCTGGTTGACCCGCAGCCACACGGTCACCGCGTCTCCCAGGGAACCGGTGCGCGCCGGGTCGCCGTCCGGAGAGTCACCGTCCGGAGAGTCACCGTCCGGAGAGTCACCGTCCGGAGAGTCACCGTCCGGAGAGTCACCGTCCGGAAGGCGGGGGCCCGCGGAGCCCGTGTGCACGGAGCCGGTCGGCGCGAAGACACCGACGATGTAGCCGTGGTCGGCGCTGGCCCAGGTCCGGCCGCCCCCGCCCGCGGCGAGTTCGGCGTTGAACAGCAGCTCCGACACCGACTTGGCGCCCGAGGCGAAACGCCACTGCTCGTCTCCGAGCAGCGCTGTGATCATCGCGATGAACGACGACTTGCCCGCGCCGTTGGAGTCCTTCGGACCGGCGCCCGCGACCACGATCAGCGTGCCCGGCACGGTCGGCACCGGGTGGGTCGAGAGCCGGGAGATGTTGACCGGCTGCACGGCGACCAGCACCCGGTCACCCACCACGTTCTCGGTCGGAGCGGTGGCACGGATCTCCACGGGGACCAGACTCGCCTGCGTCCCGACAGAGGTCTCGGCTCGGCTTCCTCCGGCCGGCGCGTCCCCGGCCGGAGCGTTCGCGCCCCGGCCGCCCTTGGCCGAGGTGTTCCGGGCTCCGGCCTGGACGGCTTCGCCCGTGCCCGTGCCCGTGCCCGTGCCCGTGCCCGTGCCCGTTCCCGCGCCTGTGCCGGCGGCCTTCACGCGGCTCCCCCGTGAACTCTTCGCGGCCTGGTTCCGCTGGTCGGTCAACCCCGTCGTTCCTTTCTTCCGTCCCGTTCCCGATACCGGGGACACCGCGTCCTCGGCACCCCCCGCCGGGGCCGACTCATCGCGTACCGTGGTCGCTCCACTCCCGCTCACCGCCGGTTGGCCCGTACGGCCGCGGCCAGCGGGGTGTGCGGCCCCGCCGCGAGGATCAGTTCCTCCTGCAGGCGCCGCCTGGCCTGCGGGGTCAGCCGGTGGAACTGCGGCCCCGGCACGTACCCGCCGGCCTCCTCGCCCGCCTTCACCTGGGTCACCAGACCCGCGTGACGCAGGGTGCGCAGCGCGGCCTCCAGCTCGCCGATCGGCAGCTTGGTGTGCCGCCGCAACTCGTCGATCTGGGCCGGGAACGGCGAGAGCCAGCTGTCGGTGGGCAGCAGGCCGTCGGCCCTGGGAATCGCCACCGAGTGGATCAGCACCAGCACCAGCACCGCCCGCCCGGCCTCGTCCAACGCCGAGCCCGCCTGCGACACCGCGCCCGCTCCTGGCGCCGTCACCGTTCCCGAAGCCGTGCCCGTGCCGAGTGTCTCGGCCGCGTAGCCGGAGATCCACGACTCGCGGTCGTGGATCAGGACCCGGCCGCGGCGCTCCAGCATCTCGGTGAGCGTGCGGCGCAGCACCGGGTCGCGCAGCGCGGAGAAGCGGGCCTCGTGCACCGGCTCGGCCGCGTGCTCCACCGCCATGAACGCCGCCACGATCTCGGCCCTGCGACGCTCGTCGAACGGGCCGAGCAGATCGCTGTCCACCTCGTCGGGAATCGTGACGCTCGCTCCCGCGTCGGCGTTCTCAGGGGCACCGGCAGGGCCGTCGTCGAGGACCGGGAGCACCTCCGTGCTGCCCGGGGTCTCCTCCGCGGTGGGCAGGCGGCGCATCAGTTCCCGCAGCTGGGCGTGGGACGCGGGGGGCCAGGACGCGCACCGGGGGCCGAGCCGGACGAACCCGTCTGCTACCTCCAGCCAGGCAGAGTCGTGCAGGCGGCGCAGCGCGCCGATCGCCCAGTTGCGCATCAGATCGTCGCCGCGCCCGATCAGGGCACGGTACGTCGACAGCACGTCGTCCACCGGGGCGGGGGTGCCGGGCCACGGGTCGGTGGTCAGGTCGCTCCAGCAGCATCGCAGCGCCGCGGCCAGCACCCGCCGGGTCTCGCCGGATCGTTCCACCGGGACCGGCGCGACCTGGTACTCCTCCAGGAGCGAGGGGGTCGCCCCGTCGGGCCAGACCGGCAGCGCCATGCCCGTCCCGTCCCCGCGCCCCAGCCGCGCCATGCCCGCCGGAGCCGCCTGCCCGGCACGGAGCGCGAGAGGCCCGACCGACCTGGCCCGGACGTGTGCCGTCGCGGGCGGCTCGGCCTCCGAGGCCCGCGGGTAGGTCTCGGCAGTACGGACGGACGCCGTCGCGGACGGTTCAGGTCCGGTCTCCCCGGTCGTCACCGGGTCCTCGGGGCCGGTGCTCGCCGGTTCGGCCGCCAAGGCCGGTGCGCGTCGCGGATCAGCCGACACCGCCGGTCCTTTCCAGACGGCCGTGGGAGAGCCAGGCGGGCTCGGCGCCGGGGGCGGCGGTGAGGCCGTCGGACCAGCGCAGGCGATAGGGGGAGTCGGGGCGCAGGTCGGCCGAGACGAGGTCGGCCAGCAGGCGGCGGGCGGAGACCCACTCGCCGTCGGCGGTGAGCAGCTCCTCCAGCCGGGCGGTGGAGCGCCCGGCGAGGGCGGCCTCGGCCACGGTGCTCAGATGGTCGAGGCCGTCGGCGGCGGGGGCGTGGGTGTCGGCGGGGCCGGCGTCGGGCAGGGCCGAGCGCGGGGGAGTGGGCTGGGCGGGTGCCGGGCGGGGGCTCTCGTCCACGGCCCTGACGATCGCCGCCGGGTCGTGCCAGGGGGCCGGGGCGTCGAAGACGAAGCCGTCGAGCACCGAGGCCAGCCGCTCCTTGCTCGCGGTCTGCGCGAAGGTGCGCCAGAGCTCCGCGGGGAGCAGAGTCAGGTTCCTCGTCGTACCCGCGGAGTCGGCCAGGCGTCCGGCGGCGCGGCGCGAGGCGTCGCTGTAGGAGTAGATCGCGGCGCGCAGTTCGGTACAGGTGCGGTCGAGGTCGGGCCAGCGGGTGAGGATGGTGCCGTGCAGGTTCTGCGCCCGCCGGGCGATCGCCTCGGTGCCCCACAGCTTGGGCGCCTGCTCGCGCAACTCCTCGATGGTGCCGCCGGTCAGCGTGATCAGCTCCAGGGCCCAGAGCCGGAAGGCGCGCGAGAGGTTCTGCGCGCTGGTACGGGCCTCCTCCATCGTCGTGCGGGGATCGGCCACGTTGAGGTCTTCGAGCGCGAGCAGCCGGTGCATCTCCGACTGGCCGCCGTCGTCCATCATCCGGCGGATGAACATCAGCCCCACCACACTGGTGAACGACGCGCGGTAGCGGAGCTGGTTGGGCTTGGGAAACACCTCGCGGATCGCGCCGAGGCCCCGCAGGACCCGGAGCCGGTTCTCGAACCGGTCGAGCGGATAGGCCCGGCAGACGTGGCGCATCTGCTCGTGGGTCAGCCACTCCTCGCCGGCCTCGGCGAACGCCGCGAACAGGGTCTCGGCGATGTCGACCAGCGCGGGGTCGTCCACCACCGCGCCGCTGTCGCGGGCGAGCGCCGCGAACATGCGGCGGTAGGTCGAGAGTACGGCCTCCTCGGTGAGGGCCGAGTCGAGCGTGAGCTCATGGTTCGTCTCTGGCACGCGCCCTACCGTAAGGCTTGCGTCCGACATCCCCGACCCGCATCAGCGGAAAGCGCAGGTGGGACGGCCGACCGTAACTCTCTCGCCGACCTTCTCACGGCCTGTCGCAGGGGTCCCGGATAACGGAGCGGGAGCGTGCTCATCATCGTTCCGCAACTATTCGCAACTTTCAGGACAGATCGCAACATCCAACGTACGGTCGGAGGATCAACCCCCCGCGGTGACGAGGTGACGGAGATGGCGACCTCCACAGCACGCATCGACGAGGCCAAAGGCATTCTCGCCGCCAGGCTCAGGGCGCTCCGCGCCGACGCCGGGCTGACCGGGCGAGCGCTGGCGGCCAAGACCGGCCTGGACCACACCAAGATCTCCAAGATCGAGAACGCGGTCCAGATGCCCAACCAGGCCGACATCCGGACGTGGTGCGAGGCCTGCGACGCGGACGAGCAGGTGGTCGACCTGATCGCGGCCGCCCAGAACATCGACGCCATGTACACCGACTGGCGCCGCCTTGAGGAGAGCGGCCTCGGCCACGTACAGCGCTCCTTCCAGCCGCTGTACGACAGGACCCACCAGTTCCGCGTCTGGCAGCACTCGGCCGTCCCCGGCCTGCTCCAGACCGGCGACTACGCCCGCGGCCACCTGCGCGCCATCATCGACTTCCGCGGCATCCCCGACGACATCGACGCCGCGGTCGCGGCGAGGTTGAAGCAACAGGAGATCCTGCGCAACGGGAACAAGCGGTTCGCGTTCGTCGTCGGCGAGCAGGCACTCCGCACCCCGCTGGTCGGCCCGGCGGAGATGGCCGCCCAGCTCGACCGGCTGGCGGAGCTGACCTCGGGCGTCGCGAACGTGTCCTTCGGCATCGTCCCCGCGACGATCAGGCCGCCGCTCATGCCACCGGAGAACTTCTGGATATACGACGCCAACCGGGTCCGCGTCGACACCGTGCCGGGACAGATCCAGCACAAGGCCCCGAGCGATGTGGGCGTGTACGAGAAGGCGTTCCGGGCCCTGAGCGGTGCCGCGGCCTACGGGCAGGAGGCCCGCGTCCTGCTGCGGGCCGCGGCCGCCGCGTTCGGCGAGAGATGAACTCGCAACATCGCGCAACACCGTTGAGGCGGGCATCTCATGATCTCTAATCTCGCGAGCGTGACCGTTGATCACACATCCCCCGAAGATCTCGCGCCTCACCCGGCCGAACTCCGAGCCCGTGAACTGGCGGCCCTGCTGGCCCGGTCCCACAACATCCCGGCGGACGTCCACCGGTTGCCGTCCGGCAAGATAGTCGTCTCCGTCTACTACGGGCTGGTCGCCCGCCTCGATGACGCCTGCCGTTTCTGGTGGGTCGTCCCGGCCTCCACCGACCGGCACAGACCGCTGTGGACGAGTGCCGCCACCCCGGTCGCGGCCGCGTTCCGGATCGCCGCCCACTACCGGGAGATACGGGCCCACCCGCTGACCCACCTGATAGGCGGCGGCTACCTGCTGACCGACGTCCTGCTGGAACACCACGCGGCCGTCGCCCCGGTCTGACGCCGCCGGGACCTCCGCTCAGCGGGCCGGGCAGGGCGGCCGGTAGCCGATGTCAGGTATGTAGAGTCCCCATTCCTCCCGCGTCAGGGCCATGCCCGTGGTGTCGCATATGCGCTTGACCACGGTGGGGATGTCGATCACGCGGAGCCGGACGGAGTTGTCGTGCGAACCGGTCACCAGACCACGGCCGTCGGGGGTGAAGGTCAGCGCGGCGACCCTGGAGGAGTGCAGTCCGAGGATCGTGGTGAGGATCGGCCTGGCGGGATCCGACACGTCCCACAGCCGGGTCACGGAGTCCCCGGCCCCGGTCACGACACTCCGTCCGTCCGGACTGAACTCGACGTCCCAGACAAGATCCGTGTGTCCCTTGAGAATCCCCGAGGGGATCGGGCGGCCCGGATCGCGCACATCCCAGATCCGGGCGGTTCCATCACCGGCACCCGTCGCCAGCAGATCTCCGTTCGCGGAGAAGTCGACGGTGTCCACCAGCGCGGAATGACCTTCGATGACGCCTCGCTCGTCCGGGTGCGCGGGATCCGACATGTCCCACAGCCGTACGGTCCGATCCCCCGACGCCGTGGCCAGCAGGGAGCCGTCCGAGGTGAAGGCCACGTCCAGCACGGAATCGGAATGCTTGCGGATGACGGTGAGAACCTTCGGCCTGGCGGGACTCCGCACGTCCCACACTCGGGTGGTGTCGTCCTCCGCGCCACTGACCAGCGTGCGACCGTCAGGACTGAAGGCCACGGCCATGACGGTCTTGGTGTGCCCTTTCAGCGCGGCCAGCTTGACGGGCTTGGCGGGAGCGGTGATGTCCCAGAGCCAGATCTCGTTTCTGACCGTGCTCGCCAGGGTGCGACCATCGGGACTGAACTTCACGTCGAGCAGGTAGACGTCTCCCGCCTTTGTCGTGCTCAACAGCGTGGGATGTGAGAAGTCCCTGATATCCCAGAGTTTCACGGTGCTGTCCGCTGCGACGGATGCCATGGTCCGCCCGTCGGCGGCGACGTCGACGCCGTACACCAGGTCCTTGTGCGACTCCAGCTTCGGCTGGAACTCGACACGGTCAGGATCATGAACGTCCCAGAGCCGGACACTCTGGTCTGCCGCGGCCGAGGCGAGGAAGCGCCCGTCCGGGCTGTAGGCCACTGACTGGACAGACTCGCCGTGGCCTATGAGCACCTGCCGCTGCGAAACGTGCGCGTAGTCCTTCACCTTCCACAGGGTGATCGAATTGTCCGTCGAAGACACGGCCAGCGTACGTCCGTCGGGACTGAAGGCGAGGTCGGAAACGGGAGCGACGGCTCCCTGGAGGGTCGCGCCGTCGAGCGGGGCACGGCTGAGATCGCTCACATCCCACAGCTTCGCCGTGTTGTCGTCGTAGGCCACCGCGAGGATCTTCCTGTCGGGACTGAACTTCACCGCGTGGAGCGCACCGCCCGAGTGCACGCGCACGCCCCCGAGGAAGGATGGTCGCCGCTTGTCCCCGGTGCCCCACAGCCGCACCGTCTGATCCTCGGACGAGGAGGCCAGGACACTGCCGTCCGCGCTGAAGTCGATCGACTCGACCTGCTTCTCGTGTCCGGTCAGTTCCGCCAGGCGGCCTGGTGTTCCGGGGGTGCTCGTGTCCCAGAGCTCTATCGCACCGTCGGCGAACGCGATGGCCAGCACGTCCGCCGCCGGATCGAACGCGACCTCGCTGACAGCGCTCTCCCGCCGGTGCACGGTCGCCGCGAGGGCTGGGTGCCTCGGATCTCCGATGTCCCACAGGCGCACCGTGTCGTCCGCCGAACCGGTCGCCAGCAACGATCCCGATCGGTCGAACGCCACCGAGGACACTCCCTTCCCATGTCCTTCGAGCACCGCCAGCTGCGCGGGCCGGGCGAGGTCGCCGACATCCCAGATTCTCGCGGTCCTGTCCGCCGAGCCGGAGGCGACGAGCCTGCCGCCGGGACTGATCGCGACGGTCCCGGTGAAGCCGGAGTGGCCGAGCAGTCTGGCACCGATGGTGTAACCCAGCGAGTCCACCATCGCGCCCCGGGCCTCCGGGGTGTCGGACAGGTTGTAGGCGGCCAGTGCCAGTTGCCCGGAGAGCGAGGTGTCGTTGAGCCGTTCGACGGCGTCCGAGACCTGTCGTGAGATCGCCGCGTCTCGCTGGCCGGTGGCCAGGTCCCTCTGGTCGTCGGCTATCCGGGACTGTTCCCGGGCGACGGCGCTCTGCCGCAGTGCGTAGCCGCCCGCTCCCGCGGCGGCGACCAGCAGCATGGCGAGGGTCACGATGACGCTGAGCGTGATCCTGCTCCTCCGGCGGGCTCGGCTCACACTCGCGGCGAGAAAGGCGTGCTGGAGGGGACCGAGCTCACTCTGGCGGCCGCTTCCGACGGCCTCCTGGGCTGCCACCAGGCGGTTGTCCACATAGAGGTAGGCGGGATCACGGGACTGCCTCCGCCATGTCTCCGCGTCCTCGGACAGCCGTTGCCGTACCAGCAGCCGCGCGCGGTCGGCGGTGATCCAGCCCTGCAGCTGCGGCCACCCGCGGATGAGGGCCTCGTGGGTGAGCTGGACGGAGTCCTCGTCGACGATCACCAGGCGCGCCTGCAGAAACGTGTCGAGGACGCGGCGGGTGACCGGGTACTCGGGGTCGTCCGGCTCGGGCAACACGTCGTCGATGAGCACCCGGCGGCGGGTGTCGTCGGTGCCGTCGCCGAGGCGTACCAGGCGCAGGAGCATCTCACGGGCGATGAGCTCTCCGCTCGGGCCGACGACCCGCATGACGGTGTCCGCGGTCTGGGCGAGCGACTGGGCGATGCCGCCTGACGCCCGGTATCCCGCGAAGGTCAGCACCCCGTCCTGACGGCGTTGCCAGGTGGTGAGCAGGGCGTGGGACAGCAGAGGAAGGCCGCCGCCGGGCCCGGGCGCCGCCTCCGAGGAGGCTCTCCCGATCCCGAGGTCCTCCAGCAGCAGATCGACCAGGCCGGGCTGGATGGTGAGCCCCGCCAGCGTGGCCGGCCTCTCGATGACGTCGCGAAGCTGATCCTCCCCCATCGGAGGAACGATCTCCGGCCGTTTCGTGGCGTCCAGTAACTCGGGGTAGGCGGCGCAGTGACCGAAGAAGTCCGCACGCAGGCCGATGACCACGGCCGCGGCGGGCGGCGTGCCGTTCCCGGCCTCGCACAGGGCGGCCAGCGCCCGGATGAAGGCGAGCCGCTGCTCCTCGTCCTGACAGGCGGTGAAGACCTCTTCGAACTGGTCGACGACGACGACCGGCCGACGCTCGGGAGTCGTTTCCGGAACGAGCCTGCCGAGCTTTCCCATCGGATCCGAACCCGGTGTCAGGTAGACGAGGGGCGAGGCGGCGGGCAGGGCGGCGATCAACCCGGCACGCAGCAGAGAGGACTTGCCCGCTCCCGACGGGCCGGTCACCAGCAGGGGCCCACCGCTCCTCTGATGCGCGCGCAGCCGTTCGAGAAGCGTATGGGTGAGTTCTTCCCTGCCGAAGAAGAACGCGCTGTCCTGGGGGCCGAAAGACGCCAGCCCTCGGTAGGGGCTCTCGGCGTCGTCGGCGGGCCACGCTTCCGGTGTCGCGGGTGCCTGCGGGGGCCGGTAGGCGGGGTTGGGGGCCAGCACCTCCTGGTCGCCGAGGTCGGCCGCCTGGCGGCGCGGCTGGGGCAGGCCCTTGTCCGGCAGGGAACGCGCCAGGAACCGGTAGACGTAGTCGAGGGTCAGCCCCGGGGGCCCTGTCGGTTCTCCCTCGGTCAGCAGCCTGATCAGCTCACCGCTGAAGGCCGTGTGCGGCTGCCCGACCGGGGCCCAGGCGGTCTCCGTGCGGCTGGTCGAGGTCAGCAGGTAGGCGCCGGCCTGCCTGGTGATGGTGAAGGCGTCGTCCGCGGCGCTGCCGGACACCCCGTGGGCGCGACCGGAGAAGCAGCAGTCAAGGACGACGAGGACCAATCGGGCCGTGCTGCGCAGCAGCAGCCGCTGGACCGTGGAGTACGGCAGGGCCTGGTATTCGGGGGGTGTGCCAACCGTCAGATCCGTCGTCGCTCGGGTCGCCAGATGGAGTTCGTTGGCCGGGCTGACCAGACCGTGTCCCACGTAGTAGAACACCAGCACCTCGGTCGCCTGCCGGGCCGCGTCGTCGAGAAGGGCGGCGAAGTGCTGCGGATCCGCCGGGTCGACGCACCTGGTGAGCCGCGCAGGGTCCAGGCCCGCCCGGTCCACCAGGCAGTCCCCGAGGTCGGCAACCGTCGTACGGCTCGCCGGCACGGGGGACAGACGTGAACCGGGCACGTAGTCGCCCGAACCGACGATCAGCACGCGCGTCCCCTCGTGGGACAGCAGGCTCACCGCTCGAGCTCCGAGGGGCCGGAGACCACTTCGGAGATCTGGCCGGTGAGCGCCCGCAAGCCTTCCGGGGCCAGCGACCTGACCCCCTTGGCGGTCACCTCGACCTCCTGGTCGCCGCGTGAGATCCGGATCGAGACCTCACCGGGGCGGCTGTTCAACCAGGCGATGACGATGCCGGCGAGGGCCGCCACCGCGCCTCCCGATCCGAGGGCCACCTGGAGGAGGTCGGTCGTCGGACCGAGTTCGTGAGGTGCCCCGTCCCGTTCGAGAAGCCGAACACGTCCGCGGAATTCCGGCTCCTCGATCAGCCACGAGTGGAGATCGCGAAGCTGGTCGGCCTCCGCCCGTACGAATACGTCCACGATTCCTCACCGCCTTTCCGCCTGCCGTCAATTTAGACGCGTCTCCTAGGAGATGAGGGCTCTTTAACGGTCTCAACTTCGCAACTCACGGCCGAGGCGTTCGGGTATTACCCACCCTTTATAGCTTGAAATATTGGCATATGTCCTACAAGGAGGCTGCGTGCGAGATTGGAGTGATCTAGGGGTATGAGATAAAAGTTGTCGGCATATCGGGTTGCCGACGAGGACGGGATCCGGATCCGGGCGACCCATGGCGAACTGGGATCATCGTCCACATGACCCGGATCCTCGCCCACCGTGACCTGATCGCCCTGCTCGACCCGGACGCCTGCATCGAGGCGCTGCGCGAGGGCTTCGTCCGGAGCGGCGCCGCGGCCGTCCCGGGGCAGCGGATCCGCACCGACCTGCCGTTCCCCGGCACGGCCACCGCGCTGATCCCGGGGCTGCTGCCCGGGATCGACGCCTACACGGTCAAGGTCAACGCCAAGTTTCCCGGAGCCCGGCCCGCTCTGCGCGGGGTGATCTGCCTGCACAGCGGCCAGGACGGCGAACTGCTCGCGCTGCTCGACTCGGCGACCGTCACCGCCTGGCGAACCGGGCTGGCCGCGGCGCTCGGCACCCACTGAGCCCGGCAAGCGGGAACTGGCGGACGACGTACTGGAGGGCGCCCTGCTCGCCGTTGACGACCGGCCGCTCTCCGCCGCCATGGGCGTGCTCGCCGCGGCCGGGCTACCGGCGGAGGCGGCCCACGCCACCCTTGGTGAGATCCTCCGCGCCAAGCATCCCGGCCGCACCGATCCGGACCGGCGCACCGTCTACGGTCCCGTCGGGCTGCCGTGGCAGGATCTCGCCCTGGCCTGGCTCGCCTACCGGGAGGCCGGGCGCCGCGGTCTCGGCGTCGAGGTCGACCTCCTCGGTCCTTCAGCCGGGTCGTTGTCGCCCAGGGGCCGGTGACCGCCTGTCCGGAAACCACCCGACCGGATCCGGATGTCCGTACACCACGTCCGTGAACACCCTCAAGGAGTCGTCATGAGGCATCAGTGGAGGACAACCCGACGGGGTGCTGAACAGTCGGCACTTATTCGAGTTATATGTCCACCCCATTACAGGACCCACGGAGCGTGGTTCAGATGGCGTCGGCGACGGCAATCTTCCCTCGTAAGGAGGATAGCCTCATGTCAGGCGTTTCGGTGTTTAACTCTGGTACGCAGTAATCGGCTGAATTCTGTGGGTAGTCTCCTCGCGTGTGGGTAGTGGCCCCGGGCCAGGCACGAGCGCACCGCGAAACGACGGGGGAGACAACCCATGATCAGCGTCCTGATCGCCGAGGACATGCACCTGGTCCGGGGGGCCATGGTCGCCCTGCTCTCCACCGAGCACGACATCAAGGTCGTCGGCGAGGTCGGTCACGGCGACGAGGTGGTCCGCTCCTGCCTGCAGCACCGGCCGGACGTCGCACTCCTCGACATCGGCCTGCCCGGCACCGACGGCCTCACCGCCGCCGCGGAACTGCACAGAAGGCTCCCCGAGTGCGCCACGGTGATCCTGACCGGGCTCGCGACCCCGGCCGCGCTGCACCGCGCGCTGGACGCGGGGGCGCGCGGCTTCGTGGTCAAGGACACCCCGGCGAGCCAGCTCGCCGACTGCGTACGCCGGGTGGCCGCCGGCCAGCGGGTCGTCGACCCCGAGCTGGCCGTCGCCACCCTCAACGCGAAACCGAACCCGCTCACCCCGCGCGAACTGGAGGTCCTGCAGGCCGCGGCCGAGGGCGCACCGGTCGGCGAGATCGCCGACCGGCTCTGCCTGTCCGGCGGCACGGTGCGCAACTACCTGGCACGGATCCTCGCCAAGGTCGACGCCCGCACGCGCGTGGAGGCGGTCAGGATCGCCAAGGAGGCGGGCTGGCTCTGGTCCGACGACCTGACCGAACTCGGCCTGATCCGCTACCGGGGGATGAGCGGGCCGCCCGGCCGGGCGAACTCGGTTCGATAGGCCGCCGCCTCCGGGGTCTCGACCCCTGAGACGACCATCGACTCCCTCTGCTTCGATCGGATATGACGATTTGTCGCACCAAATGTGGGGTTGAGGAGAGTGCCCTGGCTGCCCTCCCTGTCCTGCTCCGCCGCATGCGGGGCGCCGGTGTGTGGGCGGTGGCACGCCGAGACGAGTTGACCTCAAGTTATCTTGAGGTAACAGCATGGCTCGCATGAACGCGACAAGGATCAGCGAACAGACCCGCGAGACCGAGATCGAGGCGATCAGGCGGGTGGTCGCCACGATCGAGCACTCCCAGAACAACGAACTCCCCGAGGAGTTCCTCGGTCTCTTCCGGCCCGACGCGATCTGGACGACGAGCGGGGGCAGACGCCTGATCGGCCGCGATGAGATCTCGGTCTTTACCCACCAGGTGCTCCCCGGCGGGATGAAGGACTCGACCGTCACCTTCGAGGTGGTGCACGTGCTGTTCATCCGCCCCGACGTCGCCGCCGTCAAGGTGCGCCAGCTGTACCGGACGCCCGACGGTCCCTCCGAGGGCACCCCGCTGTTCGTCATGTCCAAGGAGGACGGGCGGTGGCGCCTGACCGCCTGCCAGAACACCGGGGTTGCCGACTCGTGACCGGATCCGTGGACGCGACCTTGGTCGGTGGCGGACACCGGCCGCCGCTCAGGATGAGAGCCCGGTGTTGCGGGCAGTGATCCTGGCCACTGCGTCCTCGGTAAGACCGCGGCTGGGCGGTTCAGGGTCGAGGCCGCGATGAATCGTGAGCCCTTCGATGAGGGCGTCGACCTGGCGTGCGGTGTCGGGGTCGAAGTGACGTTCGAGTTCGACGCGGCTGCGGCGCATCCACTCGTGGGTGATCGCGCGGAAGCGGGGTTCGCGGGCCGCCAGGGTGTAGAGCTCGAAGGTGAGGACCCGGTCGCGTGCCGCCCGCGGCCCGGTGAGGTCGTCGTGGATGAGGCTGACCACCGCTTCCTCGGCCTCGTCGATCGTTGTCGCCGCGCTGAGCCGCTCCTCGAAGCGCGTGATGATCGTCTCGGCGAAGCGGGAGAACGCCGCGAACAGCAACTCGTCCATGCCGTCGAAGTGGTAGGTCATCGAGCCCAGCGGTACGCCGGCCCGGGCGGCGATTTTTCGATGCGACGTGCCGGCCACCCCGGCCTCGGCGATCAAATCCAACGTGACGTCGATCAGCCGACTCCGCCGGTCGGGTTCGGTGCGCCGGACCGTCACCTGGCCTCCTCGTGGACTAGATCGACTTCACGACCCGCGCCGGGTTGCCGACCGCGAGGGAGTTCGCGGGAACGTCCCTGGTGACGACCGCTCCCGCGCCGATCACCGAGTTCTCGCCGATGGTGACCCCGGGAAGGACGATGACGCCGCCGCCGAGCCAGACGTTGTCCCCGATCGTGATCGGTTTCGCCGCCTCCAGCTTGTCACGGCGCGGCTGCGGCTCCACGGGATGGGTCGGGGTGAGAAGTTGAACATGCGGACCGATCTGGCAGTCCGCTCCGATCGTGATCGGGGCGACGTCGAGGGCGGTGAGGCCCGCGTTGACGAACGTGCGCGCGCCGACCGTGATGTGGCTGCCGTAGTCGACGTAGACCGGTGCGCGCACGAACGCGGTCTCGTCGAGGCTGCCGAACAACTCGCGGGCGATCTCCTGCGCGGCGAGTCCGTCGTCGCCGTACGCCGCGAGAAACCTGGCCGACAGCTGCGCGGCACGCTGCTGCTGCTCGAAGATCTCGGGATCGTCGGCGATGTAGAGATCCCCCGCGAGCATGCGTTCATGGTTGCTGCGGGAATCACCGGCGAAGTAGTCGCGGGACGGAGCGGGTGCGTCAGTCACGGAACGAACCTACAGCAGCATGTGTACGATCGTACACATGGCTTCTGTCTGCGGTTTGGCGCGTTTCGGATGTGGTGACGTCTGAGGATCCTCGGTCGTGGGCGGCGGGGCCGGATGGATCGGCTGACGTTTAGCGCCGTTGCTCCCACTCGGTCCGGGTGAGTTCGTACTCGACTTCGCCATGCTCGGAGCCTTCGATCGCCTCCGGCCAGTCCCCGGTGAAACTCCGGACGAACGACAGGCCCGCCTTCTCCATCACCCGCCGGGATCCCGTGTTGACCGCCATGGTGTTCGCGGTCACCCGCTCCACCCCGAGGTCGGTGAAGCCCTTGCGGATCAGGGCCCGCGATCCCTCCGTGGCATAGCCGCTGCCCCAGGCGGCCCTGTGCAGGCGGTAGCCGAGTTCGACCACGGTGGGGCTGTGGTCGGCCAGGGGCCTGAACTCGAACCAGCCCAGAAAAGCGTCGGTGTTCTTCTCCTTCGCGGCCCAGTAGCCACGGGTCCCGAAGCCCGGGTGGACATGGAGGAGCCGTGGCAGGGTCCACGCCTGGATCGTCTCAAGGCTCGTCGGCCGGCCGCCGTTGATGAAGCGCATGACGCCGGGATCGTTGTCCAGCACGAGCAGGTGGTCGACGTCGGCCTCGGTGAACGCACGCAACACGAGCCGCTCGGTCTCCAGGAAGACAGGCATGCCCCGATCCTCACCGTCAGCGGCCGGGGCCGGGGCCGCCACGGAATATCCACGGCGGCAACCCGTCTGACCCATCACCCCCGAGACCGGTCGATGTGGGATCGGTGGCGTGTCTCGGTGACAGGGCACACGGGCGACGATCTTGATCGTGTGGGAATCCCCGCATGCGGGATTCGCTTGACCTCAATCATGGTCGAGGTTGCACGGTGGAGGCATGATCTTCACCGACGCAGAGTTGAAGTACCTCGTCGACCAGCATCTGGGCCGTCTGGCCACCATTGACCCCACCGGTGCGCCACAGGTCAATCCCGTGACATTCCAGATCAACCTGGACGCGGGAACCATTGACATAGGCGGTCCGGCATTCACACAGAGCAGAAAGTTCCGCAACGTTCAGCGTGACGCACGGGTCTCGTTCGTCATCGACGACGAAATGGAAACACCCAACGCGCTGGGCCAGCGCGGTCGAGGCATCGAAGTGCGCGGACGCGCCGAGATCGTGGAACTGGATCCGCCCATGCTCGCGGTCTTCGACAGGGAGACCATCCGCATCCACCCACGGCGGATCGTGGCCTGGAACATCGAGGGGGTGAGCTACAACGGCCGCGATGTGATCTGACGGCAACCGCCCGCATCGGGGGGCGGCTCGGTGCGGAACGGCTCCCGGGCCTGCCGGGCCGCGTTACCGGGAGGCAGGCACCAGGCGGTCATCCGGTGAACTCCAGCGCCTGCTCACCGCCGTCGGAGCCGGGCGCGCTCTCAACCTCTACACCCGGATTTAACAGACCACTGGTAGTGGCGTTGCCGGTGCTTTTCGCGGCAGCGTATGGCCCGGCCGACGTATCTCGCAAACCGCCGATCAATCGGTTCTTCGGCAGCTGAGCCGGCGAGAGGTGCGCTGCCTGGCGGAGGACGCGGTGTTCGACGGGTGGTTGTCACGATGTGGCTCAGCGGAGCAGGCTGAGCTTGCCGACCAGTTTGTCGATCCTGTTGCGAGGGCCGACGAGGCTGAGCGCGCAGTAGGTCAGCTCCTCGCTCCCGGTGTCGGCGAGCCGGTCGAGGTATTCGTCGTAGACGCGCGAGGTCTGTGCGAGTTGGGGCATGTCGACGATCAGCAGTTCGTCCTCCTGGACCACGGCCCTGGCCCGAACGGCGCGAAGGGTGTCCGCGTCGGCGGCCAGGATGGAGCAGCCCGCCCAGGGCAGGCCCGGGTGGCGGCCACCGGAGGCGTCTTTGCCGTCATGCCCCACCATGTCGGGAAGGATCTTGCCGACGGTCGCGGACACGCAGGCGGCCGCGTTCACCAGGCGGCCGGCGGGCAAGGTCTCGTCGACGACGATGACCCACTTGAGTTTCGCCTGCCGGGTCGACAGGTCGGTACGGATGTCCGCACTGGACAGTTGCGGAGCGGACACCGGAGAGCTCCTTGAGGTTGCGGCGCGAACGGGGCGAGAAGGACGAGACGGGAGAGCCAAAGTCATCGATCGCCTCACCGAACGCCGTGAGGTCGTGGACGTGCAGACCGCGATGGTCTACGAGCACGTCCAGTCCCGCTGCATCGAGCCCGCCGGTGCCGACCGCTCCCGCACCTCGCGGAGAAGCCGCTGAGCACGGCGGCCGAGTGCCGCGCTGGTCGCCCGCTGTCCGAGGTCACCGCCGGGCGGTGAGGAGGTGTTCGGCGCGGTTCCGGGTCACCGCGTCGTCGTGACGCCGGCCTCGCGGGGCGGTCCTGCCCCGCGAGGCCGAGAGGTCAACTCAGGAACGACTCCACCGCCTGCGCGGCCCGGTCGACGCCGCCGTCAGCCCGTACGGTCGCACGGATCTCCGCCAGGCGGGCGGCCACCTCCGCCGATCCCGCGACCTCCTCGACCGTGGAGCGCAAGGTCGCCGACGTGACCTCCTCGGTGGGCAGATGCCTTCCGACACCGAGTTGTTCGAGCATGGCCGCGTTGCCGAACTGGTCCACGGCCTGGGGGATCGCCACGGTCGGCACGCCGAACCACAGCGACTCGACGCATCCGCCCATTCCCGCGTGGGTGATGAACGCCGAGGCCTCGGCCAGTACGGCCAGCTGCGGCACGGTGCGGTGCACCTCGAAGCCGTCCGGGAGCGGACCGAGATCCGCGGGGTCGACGCGTCCGCCCACCGCGAGTACCACGTGCCAGTCCGAACCGGTGAAACCTTCGAGACACGCCCGGTAGATGTCGAGCCTGTCGTTGTAGGTGGTGCCGAACGAGACGAGCAGCACCCGCCTGCCATCGGCGGGCGGCGTCCAACCGGTCTCCGCCAGCCGCCGGGGAGAAAGGCACGGCCCCACGAAACGGACATTCGACGGCACCCGGTCGGCGTTGGGCTGCATCGCGCGCGGGATCAGGGAGAGGGCGTGGTCAGGGCGTGACTGCCAGTCCCAGGCGTCCCGCTCGATGCCGTTGTCGCGGAGCCAGGCGGTGAGCGCCGTGTAGTAGCGCTCGCCCGACTCCGACGTCCGCATCGCGTCGAGGGGTTCGGCCAGATCCTGCTCGTAGCCGTCCCACGCGACGAGCGTGGGGGAGAGCTGCACGGCGGGGATGCCGTACCGCACGGCCAGCACGGGCGCGGGCAGCCCGCCGATGTCATGGAGCAGGAGGTCGGGCCGGTCGTCGTCGTAGCGGTCGATGAGGTGCGGCAGCACCGCGATCGCCTCGTCGAGGAAGACGTGCATGGCCGAAGCGGGGTCGTCCGGCCAGTCGGCCTCGCTGGTCGGGAGCAGCGAGGGATGGGCGACGATTTCGGCGCCGGTGGGCTCCACCAGCCCGGTCAGGGCCTCACCGACCGCGTAGCTCACCCGGTGTCCACGGGATACGAGTTCGGCGATGACGGCCAGCGAGGGATAGATGTGACTCGGCGCAGTGCAGCCGATCATGGCGATGTGTTCGCGGGTACGCATGATGTCCTGTCGGTTCTCGAACGAGATGTTCCGACGGCGCGCAGGAGAAGACCCGAAGGGCAGGGTCGCTCAAAAGGGGCCGCCCGACGGCGGGCAGGCCCGGCGGTCGCGCCGTGTCAGGCTGAGCGCAGGCGAATGAAATAGATCACGCGCGAGAGCTTAACCTACCTGTCCATTTCGGCCCACCGGATTATTGCCGCGGCTTGTGCCTACGACGACTTCTTTCGATGGCGACAGGGGGATCATCACGCCGGCGGGCCGGAGGTGGAGTACGTCGACTGGGTGCCCGAGCTGGTCGAGCGGATCATCGGGAGCCGAGCCCGGACGTGCCGTCCTCGGCGAGTGCGTCCGGCCGGCGCTGTCCCTCACGCCGGTCCGACGGCAGGGACACGGGCCTCACAGCCCGTAGCGGCCGAGTATGTCCCGCCTGCGTGGCGAGAGGAACTTCCGGGTCATCCGGCCGGTGGTGAGCCAGGTGATGGCGTCGCCGTTCCTGGTGCCGGCCAGCATCCGCTCGACCAGGTAGGGGGCGACGTCGTCGACGTGGTCGCACAGGATGTTGAGGATCCTGCGCTGTCTGTCCACCTGTTCCGGGGCGGCGGCGGCCTCCCGGAGCCATCCCTCGGTGATGAGTATGCCGGGTCTGACCTGCCCGATCCGTACGCCGGTGCCGGCCACCTCCTTGACCAGCGCCCGGGTGAAGGAGTCCAGGCCGCGCTTGGTGGCCGAGTAGACGCCCATGCCCGGGCGGATACTGCCGTCGCTGCCGCCGCCGAGGACATTGAAGACCTGGCCGCCGCTCTGGGCGAGCATGCCGCGGACGGCGACCTGGGCGCCGTACACGGTGCCGAGCATGTTCGTGGTGACCATCGCGCGGACCTCGTCGGGGGTGGTCTCGACGATGGGGCGGGTGGTGTGGGCGACGCCGGCGTTGTTGATCCACAGGTCGACCCCGCCGAGCGCGTCCACCGCCGCGCTCCACAGCGCCTCGACCTGCTCGGCATCGGTGACGTCCACGGCGCGTCCGTGAACCGTGGCCTTTCCGGACGCCTCCGGGCGCAGCCGCTCGACGGCGTCGTCCACCGCCGCCTGGGTACGACCCGAGACGACCACGGAGTGCCCGCGCCGGAGCAGCTCGCGAGCGAGCGCGAAACCGATTCCCTTGGTGCTGCCGGTGACGACTGCCTTCCGCATGGCCACTCCCGGAGACGTTTTCCCCGCCGCACCGGCCGCGGTCCCGCACGGGCGGTGCGCGGCAGCCGGCAGGGGGGCGGACAGCTGAGCATCGGCGTTGATCTTACGTCGCCGTCCACACCCTCGGATAGACCGATCACCACTGTCCGGGGACGCGGACGTGGGCGTTCAGGACATGGCCGAGAAGTGAGGTGGGACGGCCGACGGCGGCCAGGCGGTCGGCCCATCCCTGGCGGTCTCCCCGCCGACATCCACGCCCAACTCGTCACGCTGGAGAAGCGGTTCGCCGTCCACTTCATCCCGCGGGAAATCCCCGACCAATGGGTTGACGACCTTCGACGAGCCTTCCGTGGTCGCCGATGGCGACGGTGCCCTCGTACCGGGTCGGAGGAGTCGGTCTAGGCCGCGGAACGGTTCGCGAGCGGGCGGCGGCGCCGGGCGGCGTCGGCCAGCACCGGTGGGCGCCAGGCACCGTCCGGCTGGTAGGCGTTGGTCCCGGGCGGCACGATTTCGTCGATCCGGTCAAGGGTCGCGTCGTCGAGGATGAGCGAGGCGCCCTTCAGCAGCGTCTCCAACTGGTTCATCGTTCGCGGCCCTACGATGACCGAGGTGACGCCGGGATGTGCCACGGTGAAGGCCACAGCCAGTTCGGGCAGCGAGCAGCCGATGCCGTCCGCGACCTCCACGAGCTGTTCAACGATGTCCAGCTTGGTGGCGTTCACCGGAAGCGAGGGATCGAAACGTGCCGGTGTCAGTGCCGCACGACCGGTGGTGAGATCGATGGGCTGGCCTTTACGGTACTGGCCGGTCAGAAAGCCCGAGGCCAGCGGGCTCCAGGTGAGCACCCCCATTCCCAGCCGCTGGCAGACCGGCAGCACGGAGGTCTCGATGCCCCTGGCCAGCAGCGAGTACGGCGGCTGCTCGGTCCTGAAGCGCAGCAGGCCGCGGCGCTCGGCGACGTGATACGCCTCGACGATCTCCTCGGCCGGGAATGTGGAGCAGCCGAAGGCGCGGATCTTGCCCTGGTGCACGAGGTCGCTCAGCGTGCTGAGCGTCTCCTCGATGTCGGTCGTGTGGTCGGGGCGATGAATCTGGTAGAGGTCGATCCAGTCGGTACGCAGGCGCCTGAGGCTCTCCTCGACCTCCTTGATGATCCAGCGCCGGGAGTTACCGCTGCGATTCGGGCCCTCGCCCATCTGGAAGTGCACCTTGGTGGCGAGCACGACGTCGTCACGACGGCCGCGCAACGCCTTTCCCACGATCTCCTCCGACTCACCCGCCGAGTACATGTCCGCGGTGTCGACGAAGTTGATCCCCTGATCGAGGGCTGTGTGGATGATGCGGGCACACTCGTCGTGGTCGGGGTTGCCGACAGCGCCGAACATCATGGTGCCGAGGCAGTGGGCACTCACTTCGATGCCGGTACCACCGAGAACGCGGTAGTGCATGGTCAAACTCCCTTAGTGGTTGCGGAGCGGGGTGATCATGCGGCGTACTCTAGGTTCTAGAGTCGGCTCTAGGGCAAGCCCCTACTGTGAAGGGCATGCCGAAAGCCGAACAGGATCTGAGCATCGGACAGGTCGCCGAACGCACCGGTTTGAGCGTGCACACATTGCGCTTCTACGAGCGTGAAGGTGTCCTGGCCAATCCCGTAGGCCGTGGACCCGGCAGGCGCCGTCTCTACAGCGAGGACGACGTGGAGTGGCTGCGGCTCTGCGTCATCCTCCGCGCCTCCGGCATGCCCCTCCCCGAGATCCGCCGGTACACCGATCTCGTCAGGCAGGGTTCCGGCACCGAGGAAGAACGGCTCGCGCTGCTGCGCCGGCACCGGGAGCACGTGCTCGCCCAGATGGACAAGCTGACCCGGTGCCTGGACCTGATCACCTTCAAGGTCGGCGTGTACGAGGACCACCTCGAACACGGCCCCGCCGAACAGGGATGCGATGCGTCGTCACTGCCTGAGCGGCAGGAGCAGGATCAGCGTGGTGTGTCACCTCGGTGAGTTGAGGGTGGGAGTACGAATCAGGGGCACACGTCGCCAAGGAAAAGGTTCGCTTCCGTACACTCCCCGCGGTTTTCGGCTCCTCGGTGTCGAGGGTGAAGAACAGGTTCTGCGGAGGTGATCTGCCGGCTTTCAAGGCATGGACCATGGGAAGCGCGTCGGCGCCGACACGCCAGCCGATCGATCAGCAGCGACGCGTCCAACGCTTGCCCACGAACACGTTGCGGCACTCGCTGGAGGTTGACTCCAGAGAACCGTTCTCGGTCCTGGTGCAGACGCCGTTCACGGTCTGTGTGCACTGATTGGTGGCAACGCACTCGCCGTTGATGGTCATGGTGCAATATTCCTCTTCTTCCTCCTCCGCCTCGGGCATGTCCGGATCTTCGTAACCGATGGCAGCCCTGGCGGCGTCACCGCCGCTTCTACGGGCACGGTGCGCCTCCGCGTACGGTGGCCGAAAGGAGCCGTCCTCAGCCTGTTTTCCTACTGCTGGAACATGGCCGTCGATCCGGATGTAGTACCAGTCGTAGCCCTTCTCGCCATCATCGCACCTGATATCAGAGAATCGAATCCGACTGCTTTTGAGCACGCAGACCTCAACACGGTCCTCGATGTCGGCGATTCGGACCTTCGAGCCGATGCCACCTTTCGCGGGGGCTCGGTACGAGTCACCGGACGGCTGTTTGAACGAGCCCCGCCCGGCCTTCGAGCCGGTGGCGGGCACCCGAACGTTCAGCGGGAGAAAGTACCAGGTGACGCCGGGTTGTGCGTCATCGCAACCTCGATAGTTGACCCGTACTCGTGTCCTCTTCGCGACACAGATCTCAACGAACCCCGCTTCTTCGTCCTCCGCACTCTCCGCGCCCTCCGCTGCCTCCCGGACCGGCTGTGGAACGACGGGGGCTTCGCCGGGAGTGGAACCGGATGTCGTGGTCGTACATCCGGCGACCATGAACGCAGAGGTGGCCAGGCATACCAGCCGTAACCCGATCGGTGACAAATGCCCTCACTATGCGAGAAGAATTGATCAGATCGATCAACGACAGGGGTGATGACGAAGTTCCAGCCGGCCGCCGGTTCATCCTGAGAGGATGGCGGGAAAATCGAAAGTGCCAAAAACCGCAGCGAGCGAGCTGGACCCCGGGGGGCGGACCACGCGGACCGCACTCGGCTCACCGGCTCAGAGGCCGTGAAGACGAATGGGGGCGGTCGGCTTCGAGAGGCGTTCCTCAGCTCGCACCAAAAGAGGATTTCCCCTCCGTGGCCCGGGCATCAGCGGCGTGACATCAGGCGCTTACGGCCGGGAAGCCGATCAGAGGTGCATGCCGGGTTTGTTGGCGAACACCCAGCGGTTGCTTGCCAGGGCGTCGTTCGGCTCAGGTAGTGGGCCGCGACCGTGGTGGCGGGTGAAGTCGAAGGGGGTGCGGGTCGCGGTGGACCAGCCCGACTCCCGCAGGTGGCCGACGGAGTCGGGGCGTGGCTCCCTGTCGAACAGGGCGAGCAGGTCGATGCCGATCTGCTGCCTGGTCGCGAGGTAGACGGGGCCGGTGCGGACCTCCGGGGACTCCACTCCCAGCTTGACCTCGAAGGCCAGGGTGCTTTCCTCGGCGCTCAGGCGGTCCACGGTGTCGATGAGACGCCGCTCGGCGGCCGGTGGGAGATAGAGCAGCAGGCCCTCGGCCAGCCACGCGGTCGGCAGGGTCGGGTCGAAGCCGGTGTTCAGCAGCGACCTGGCCCAGTCCTCGCGCAGGTCGGCGGCGATCGGGCGGCGGGTGACCGCCGGGGCGGCGGCGAGGTCGTCGAGCACCCGGTGTTTGAACGCCAGGACGCCCTCGCGGTCGATCTCGTAGACGACCAGGCCCGGCGGCCAGTCGAGCCGGAAGGCCCGCGTGTCGAGGCCCGCGCCGAGCAGAACGACCTGCCGGGCGCCCGTGTGGACGGAGCGGATCAGGAAGTCGTCGAGGACTCGGGTGCGCAGGCCGAAGTAGCGTCCCAGCCTGCCCCACAGGGGGTTGGCGTCCCCGTCCGGCACCTCGGCCGGGCGGACCGGCCAGGCCGCGGACACCTCGGCGGCGCGTACGAAGTGCTCGGCGTAGGTGTCGCCGGCCAGGGCGTCGGGCCGGTGGGTCTCGATCGCCCGCGCGGCGGCGACCATGAGGGCGGTCAGGCCGACACCGCTTTCGACACCCGGCACGAGTCCTCCTCTATTCCTTGTCTCGAAGGCCGGACATTTCAGCTGCCGTAATTCCGATCAGATCGGCCCGCCGACCAGGTGATCGCCCGGAATTCCGGTTTTTTCCGGGTGGTAGTAGTCCTTGATGCCGGTGGCCCAGACCGAGACCATGATCTGGTCGGCCTCCGACGGCCCGAACGCGTCGAAGAGGGCGTCGATGTTCGCGCGCTCGAAGCCGATGGCCGTCATGAGCGCCACGAAGACGTGCCGCTCGATGAGCCCGTCGCCGTCCGGGTCGCCCAGCGCGGCCAGCGCCTCGGCGAAGTCGGTGATCGCCGGGTCGAACCGCTCCGGGGAGAGGACGCACGCGGCGTACTCCTCGAAGCTGATACGGCCGTCGTGATCGGCGTCCAGTTCGGCGGCGAGGGTCGTCCAATAGCGTCGGAAAGCGGCCAGCATGGCGGCTTTGGTCGCGTCATCGGAATCGGGGGCCGCCGTGATGACACGGGTCGCCATGAGTTCGAAGTCCTCGGCTTCGAGGTGGCCGGTGCCGTCCGCGTCGAGCAGGACGAAAATGAGTTTTACCCGATCGATGGCTGCTTTCTGCATCTCCTGTTGCCTTTCTTTGGCTGCCACTCGCAATGAGGGTCGAAAACAGGGATCCGACTGTACACGACCATGCCGGGCGATGACCCGGATGTTTGCGACGTGATCGGCGGCCGAAGAGGTCGAATACGACCAGCGGAATAATTGCCATTAAATATCAAATAGCCTGATTGTTCAGGCTGCTTGCGTCACCGCTCTGGCCGGCTGTTCACCAGATGGATGGTGTGAAATGCGGTGATCGCGGGGTTTGGTGATGGCACTCAGTTGTTCGAGGCCGTGGCGGGTGGTCCGCGTGACGGCGGGAGTGCCCGGACAGGATTCGACGATCAGCGGTGGTATGCGGAACCCGCGATGACGTTCGAGGCGTGGGGGGCGGGAAGAACCGCTGTCCGGTGACGAGCGTGGGAGAGGTTGGACGGGCGTGCCGACGAGGGCTACGCTACTGGTCGTTCGCAACCATAAAACACACGTCTAACGGTTAATGATACCACGAGGAGTGCTGTTGTCAAGCGAAGCGCTGCGTGCGGAGCAGGAGTATGTGTCGATGCTGTACGGCCGGCTCGACGAGCTCCGCGAACACGTCACCGGACGGCTGACGCGGGTGCTCGCGACCTCCGGTGGCAACGCCCAGGCACGTGTCGAGAAGGACGCCGCGTACGCCGCCTACGCCGAACGCCTCGCCCGGCTCAACGCGGCCGAGCACGGCCTGTGCTTCGGACGGCTCGACATGCTCGACGGTGAGTGCCGCCACATCGGCAGGATGGGCCTGCTCAGCGATGCCGAGGACGACGAGGACGACGAGGACACGGTCCCGCTGCTCATCGACTGGCGGGCCCCGGCCGCCCGCCCGTTCTACCTCGCCACCGCGGTCACGTCGGAGGGCGTCCGGCTGCGCCGGCACATCAAGGACCGCGACCGCACGGTGACCGAGATCCATGACGAGTTGCTCGACCTCGAATCCGCGGCGGGGGCCAGGCACGAGGGGCTCGCGGGCGAGGCCACCCTGCTGGCCGCCCTGAACGCCGGCCGGACCGGCCGGATGACCGACATCGTCCAGACGATCCAGGCCGAGCAGGATCGCATCATCCGGTCCGAGCACACCGGGGTGCTCGTCGTGCAGGGGGGACCGGGGACGGGAAAGACCGCGGTGGCGCTGCACCGGGCGGCCTACCTGCTCTACACCCGCCGACGGCAGCTGGCGCGGCGGGTGGTGCTGGTGGTCGGACCGAACACCACGTTCCTGCGATACATCGGGAACGTGCTTCCCGCACTGGGCGAGACGAGCGTGCTGCTGTCGACCGTCGGCGGGCTGTATCCCGGGGTGACCGCGGAACGGGAGGAGACGCCCGAGACCGCCGAGGTGAAGGGCCGGCTGGCGATGGCCGAGGTGGTCGCCGCCGCCGTACGCGACCGCGAGTGGGTACCGGGGGACCACCTCGAGGTGGAGTACGAGGGGGAGACGCTGCGCCTGGACCGGCGGACCTGCGAGCGGGCACGCGACCTGGCGCGGGGCTCGCTGTCCCCGCACAACCCGGCCAGACCGCTCGTGGTCCGGGAGATCAGCAGGGTTCTCGCCGAGCAGTACGCCGAACGTGTCGGCACCGATCCGTTCGACGGTGAGCGTCTGCTGGACGACGGCCAGGTGGAGAGCATCCGCCGGGAGATGCTCACCGACGAGGAGGTCCTGGCCGCACTCGATGAGCTCTGGCCCGACCTGACGCCGCAGCGGCTGCTCACGGATCTGTTCGGCTCTTCGGACCGCATCGCCTCGGCGGCGCCGGGGTTCACCCCCGAGGATCGGGCGCTGCTGCTGCGGGAGCCCGGCGGCGGCTGGTCGCCCGCCGATGTGCCGCTGCTGGACGAGGCGGCCGAACTGCTCGGTGAGGACACCCGGGCGGAGCGGATCCGGCAGGAGTACGAACGGCGCGAGCGGGTCTCCTACGCCCAGGGCGTGCTGGACGTCGCGATGGGGTCGCGGGCCACCGATCTGGAGGACGACCAGGAGGCCGAGATACTCACGGTCAACGACCTGGTCGACGCGGACAGGCTCGCCGAGCGGCACCAGGAGGCGGACCACCGTACTTCGGCCGAGCGCGCGGCCGCCGACCGGACCTGGACGTTCGGCCACGTGATCGTCGACGAGGCCCAGGAGTTGTCGGAGATGGCCTGGCGGCTGCTGATGCGAAGATGCCCGGCCAAGTCGATGACCGTCGTCGGCGACACGGCGCAGAGCGGGGACCTGGCCGGCACCCTGTCCTGGGGGCGGGTGCTCGACCCCTACGTCAAGGGGCGCTGGCGGCTTGAGAACCTCACCCGGAACTACCGGGTGCCGGCTGAGATCATGGCCGTCGCCACCGACGTGCTGGCGGAGATCGGCGCAGACCTTGAGGCGCCCGTCTCGGTACGGGAGAGCGGCGTCGAGCCCTGGGGGCTTCGCGTGTCACCGGAGGAACTCGCCGACCGGCTGATCGAGGTCGTCGCGATCGAGGCCGCCGGGCTGACCGACCGGCGGCTGGCGGTCATCACGCCGGACTCGCTGCTGGAGCCGCTCGGCCTCGCGATCGCGGCGGGTGTGCCGGAAGCGTCCGTCGGTGAGGACCCCGGTGCGCCCAGCCCCGTCGTCGTGCTGAACGTCAGGCAGGCCAAGGGCCTGGAGTTCGACGAGGTGCTGGTGGTCGAGCCGGGCCTGATCGTCGCCGAGTCGCCGCGCGGGCTCAACAACCTGTACGTCGCCCTGACCCGTGCCACCCGGCGGCTGGGCGTGCTGCACACCGCGGAGCTCACGCCGCCGTCGGCCATGCCGCGGGTGCTGGACGCGAGGCCTGATCGGCAACGGAGCGGGAAGTGGTGTTAGCGAGCCGACGCGGACGAAGCCGCCCACCGTTCCGATGCCGTTGGGCTCGATGTCCGCTTCGAGTCTGAAAAATCATTCGATTCTCGACATCCCTTCCGAAGTGCTCTGCGCGGATGTGCGAACTGTCGGACCGATGTCGGAAGAGCGTGTCGAGAGGTCGGGGTGTTCACCGGCTCCGGCGACACCCTGTTACCACCGGGACCCCGGTGTCGACGTTGCCGATCGCGGCGACCAGGCACTCGCGGGCCGCCTCGATCTCGGCGACGTGCTCTTTGACCGTCTCCACGTCGGGCACCTGCCCGGCGCCGGCCACGCCCAGCGGCGGTGCCCAGATCGAGGCCCCCGAACCGGGGCTGAACGGTGCCGGGCTTAACCGATGAAGTTCTCTACACCGATCCCCGCGGCCGCGAGAAGAGCGGAAAGGGAGGTGATGGCGAGCAAGACGAGAGCGCACCCGCCCGAGGGAGGTTTCGGCGAGTTCATTTTGGCGGCGGTCTCGCGGTAGAGCTTCACGGCGGGGTCGTTTTCGTCATTGTAGTCCCCGTCGTGGTAGCTGATCATCTTCGCGGCGCACAATGCGCAGAGCCTTCCCTCTGACACCTCATTGCCGCAACCATTGCATTTCGCCATGCTCTCCACCTCCGCGTGATCCGGTTATCGGAGCGTATCGATCTAGGCGGAGCCTCACCCCCAATATGGGAGACAGGCCAAGTAAGCCGGAAAAGGGCAACGGCGGTGGGCGCACAGGACAGAACAACAACTCTGTCCGGTCACCCGGCGTCACCCCGGGTCAACGCCTCTACGCCGGTTTCCTCACCGATCCGGTCTCGTGGATCGTCCGGCGGCAGATCACCGAAACTCACTCTCACCGAGCGGCACCACGGGCCTCGCGGCATCGACCGTCGTCCCTTTTCCGGAGCCCGGTGGTATCGGCGAAATCATCAACGGATATGCAGGTCAGAGTTCCCTCAAGGACCTCCGTGCGCGGCGTGGAATAAGCAACAGTTCTTGAGTTGAGGGCGCCGACTCCTCCTCGCTGTGCACGCTTGCTGCCTGCGAACTGCATCTTCTCCCGTTTGCCAGATCGATC